>NZ_JBHSUM010000001.1:0-152477 GCF_042660605.1 Nitratireductor sp. GCM10026969 | reverse complement strand
TCACCTGTGGCGGCCCGGTAAATAAGATAGCCCTATTCGGCCGCCGGCGAGCCCCGGCGCAAGGCGCGCACGCGCTCGGCCAGGCTGGGCGGCCCGGCTTCGACGCCGCCGTCTTCGCCCGGCGGGTCTTCCGACAGCGCTTGATCGATGGGGGAATCCGGGCCTTCGAGCGCTGCCGTGATGTTAACCACCTCCGCCGCCAGGCTGGAAATCTGTTCGCGCAGTTCCTCCTCCCCCTCCCGGTCGGGCGTATTCGCGCCAGCCGCTATCTCCGTGCGCAGTTTCTTGTTCTGCCGCATCAGCGTCGCCAGACGCGAGCGCAGCCGCTCGATTTCCGTTCGCGCGCCGGAGGCTCCGTTCAAGCCGTGGTCTTGCGGCGGGAGAGCCGGCGCGTCGGCTGCAATTTCCACCGCTCCGGCCTCTTCCCGCGCCTCGCCGATGCCGGCCAGCGGAATGCCGTCAGGCCCGGCTTGCCCCTTCCCGTCCCTGATCTTTTGCTTCAAGCGCGCAATCTCCCTTTCGCGCCGTTCCAGCCGCTCGTCACGGGTGGAGAGATTGGTCATCATGCGCTCGACCTTGCGCTCCAGATTGGCGGCACGCTCCCGTTCGACGCGCAAGGCTTCCTCGAGCTGCCCCTTCTCGGCCAGCGCATCCCGCATGGCGCGCTCGGCCTCCTTGCGCTGGGCGCGCAGGGATGCGTTCGCATCCTGAAGGCGCTCGATGTCCGCCTCACGCGCCACCAGCTCGATCTGCCGGCTGCTGGACGTCAGGCTCGCCTCCTCATAGAGGCGTGAAAGCTCCTCCACCTCATCCACTTGCCTTTTCAGCGCCTGCCTGTCTTCGGCAAGCCTTGCCCTCAGCGCCTCTATCTCCCGCTCGCGTTCGGAAAAGCGCTCCGACAGCGCCTCGCCATCAGCCTCCATTCGGCCGATGGTCTCGTCGCGTTCGGCGCACGCCTCCTCCAGGCGCTTGATCTCCTCGCGCTGGAGATTGATCTCCACCAGATCCTGCGCGGCCTTCTGCTTGATCGCCTCCGCCTTCATCTCCAGCCGCCGCATGGCCATGGCGTGCTCGGCCCTCAGCGCGTCGACCTGCGCCTCCAGTTCCTCGCGCGACATCGGCATGGACGCTTCCATGTGACGGCGCATGTGAATACCGGCGCGGCGCCACAAGGCGGGCGCCACCGAGAGCGCGAGAATCGCCGCGACGAGAAAACCGAGAGCAAAGGACAGGACAGTCTGGATCACGGGGCAAATCCGTCGCCGATAGATCCGCTACTGTGCCACGACCCGCAGCGGCAAATCCAGTGTTGCAATAGGTGGAAGGGCCCACCGAAAGGGTGATGCCAAGGCCCTTGGTACCAGCCCTTCGCTTAGAAGGGGTTCCATGTCGGCCGGGCCGTCATCTTCAGATAGCCCAGATTGACCCCGAGACGGGCGCCGACGCCCGTGCGGATCGGCACGATGAGCACGTCGTTGTTCTTCAACACGTTGAAACCGAGCCCGGCGACCAGATAGGCCGACCCTGCCACGCCGGCGAAACGACGGTAAAGGTCGTTTATGGTGTTGAGATTGTAGACGAGCACCATGACGCGCGAGCCCTGGGCGCCGAAGTCCCAGCCCACCGAAGGGCCTTGCCAGAAAACCGCATGGTCGCCCGCATTCTTGGTGTAAAGCGTCCCCTCGCCATAGGTCAGGCCGCCGACGATGGCGCCGGAGCCTTCCTCGCCGAGGACATAGCCGTTGGGCAGGCCGTAGGCGGAGAAGATCTTCTCCACCGCCGTCGCGAGACCGCCGGTGGTGGCGCCGAAGAAGTTGCTGCCGGCCTCGACGATCTCCTCCATCGAGTAGCCCTCCTGCGCCCGTGCGGAGGACGCGGGCAATATGATCGCGGCGCTCAGGATCGCCAGCAGCAGGACGGCAAGATGCGCTTTCAGGCGGCTGAAGAGGCTGATTGGCATCATCGTTTTCATCTCCATTGTGACGCGACGGCACGTGCGAACTGCATTGCCTCTCGGGCACCCCGCATGTCCGATTACGGAAAATGCGATTCTAGGCCGTAATCCTTTTTCAACCATTAACCCGCATTTCTCATTCTCCCGGCGCCCTGACCGTCTGCACCATTTCCGCTGCGGTCCGCGCCGCTTTGTTGCCGCTAAAGCGCGGGACGTGTACCAACGGCGCAGTTGACGATAATGCGATTCGCGGGCGTGGGGTTCGGCCCCGCCTCTTGGTTCGGCAAACCATCGACGGAACGGCTCAGACAATGACGGACATCTTTTCGCTCAGCGCCACCGATCTCGCTGCACTGCTTTGCAGCCGTGTCTGCCATGACATCATCTCTCCCGTCGGAGCGATCAACAACGGGTTGGAGTTGCTCGACGAAGGCGGCGCGGAGGAAGACGCCATGCAGCTCATCCGCGCCAGCGCCGCTAATGCCTCCGCCCGGCTGCAGTTCGCCCGCATCGCCTTCGGGGCCGCCGGTTCCGCGGGCATGCAGATCGACACGGGCGACGCCGAGAACGTCGCCGGCGCCTTCATCCGCAACGAAAAGCCGGAGCTGGAGTGGATCGGCGGACGGGCGCTCCTGCCGAAGAACAAGGTCAAGCTCCTGCTGAATCTAATCCTGGTGGCCAACAGCGCCATCCCCCGCGGCGGCAAGCTGACGGTTCGGCTGGAAGAGCTCGAGTCGGCGCCGAAGTTCACCGTCGTTGCCCATGGGCCGATGGTTCGCGTACCCCCGAAATTCCTCGAACTGCATACCGGACGTGAGCCCGAGGAACCGGTCGATGCCCACAGCGTGCAGTTCTACTACACGCTCCTGCTCGCCCGGGAGACGAACATGACGATCTCACTCCGCGGCTCGGCGGAAGAGATCGTGATCGGCGCGCGTTAGGCATTGTTTACCATTCCGGTTTGCCTCGGCTTTACCAGGCCGGGTTAACCTTGCTTCAGGCCAGAGCCGCCAGCCACGGGAACCGGAATCATGAAGCGCTGTTTGATCGTCGACGACTCGAGCGTCATCCGAAAGGTGGCCAAGAGGATTCTCGCCGGTCCGGAAATGCTCGTGGGCGAGGCGGCCACCGCCTTTGAGGCCATCGAGATCTGCAGTCACGAGATGCCGGATGTCGCGGTGGTCGACAGCATGCTGCCGGATATGGATTCGGTCGAACTGATCCAGCGCCTGATGGCGCTGGAAGCAGCGGTGAAGCCCCGCCTCCTCCTGTGCACCTGCGAGCTCGATCTCGGCCGCATCATGCGCGCCAAGCGCGCCGGCGCCCGGGGTTATGTGATGAAGCCCTTCACCCGGCCACAACTCCTGGAAAGCTTCCGCGAGCACCGGCTGGCCGCCTGACGCGTGTCCCCGCCGGTTATCCTCGGCACCGCCTCCTAAAGCAAAACCCGGCCGAAGCCGGGTTTTTCATGGCCGAAAAGGGTGGGCGGATTACGCGCTCTCGCGGATTTCCTCCGGCTCACGCAGCACATAGCCGCGGCCCCAGACCGTCTCGATGAAGTTCTGTCCGCCCGAGGCCGTATCGAGCTTCTTGCGCAGCTTGCAGATGAAGACGTCGATGATCTTCAGTTCCGGCTCGTCCATGCCGCCATAGAGATGGTTGAGGAACATCTCCTTGGTCAGCGTGGTGCCCTTGCGCAGCGAGAGCAGCTCCAGCATCTGGTATTCCTTGCCGGTCAGATGCACCCGCTGGCCGGCGACCTCGACGGTCTTGGCGTCGAGGTTCACCACCAGGTCGCCCGTGGTGATGATCGATTGCGCGTGGCCTTTCGAACGGCGGACGATGGCGTGGATACGCGCCACCAACTCGTCCTTGTGGAAGGGCTTGGTCATGTAGTCGTCGGCGCCGAAGCCGAGCCCCCTCACCTTATCCTCGATGCCGGCCATGCCGGAAAGGATGAGGATCGGCGTCTTCACCTTGGAAAGGCGAAGCGTCCTGAGCACCTCGTAGCCGGACATGTCGGGCAGGTTGAGATCGAGCAGGATGATGTCGTAGTCGTACAGCTTGCCGAGGTCGACGCCCTCTTCGCCGAGATCGGTCGTGTAGACGTTGAAGCTCTCCGACTTCAGCATCAGCTCAATGCTCTGTGCCGTCGCACTGTCGTCTTCAATCAGCAGAACACGCATTTCTTTCCCCTTTCCGCCGCCGAACCGGGTCGTGAGCAATCCGGCACCGGAGCAGTGATCGCCTGAATCAGAGGCTGCCAGTTAATGGTTAACAAAATCTGATTCGCCCTTGCAAGCGCTGATGGCATATTTCAGCTTTTTCGATCACGTCCTTGAATCCAAATATTGAATCAACTTCGGTACGCGCCGTGCCTGAAAACCTTTTCAAGCCGTGGCATCAGGCCCGCTGCGCTCGTGGCCGCCGGGCGATCTCCTCGAATCTTTACCGCGCCTTAAGCCCTGGGCCATATGATTAACAATGCCCGTAAACGAATGGTTACCGCCCGGGAGGAATCTTAGGATTTCGTTTTCCAAGCGTCCGGCAGGAATGCGGGCAAGGGGCTTTGCCGGCCGGTCGGTTTGGGGTGTTGGTCCGCGTTTGGGAGTGTGAGGGATGAAGTCACGTACGAGTATTGTCCGGTTGAAGCAGTTTCAGGTCAACGAAAAGCGCCGCCGCATCACCCAGCTGGACACCATGATCGCCGAGTTCGACCGCATGGCCGCCGAACTGGATGCCCAGATCACCGCCGAGGAAGACAAGGCCGGCATCACCGACCAGAACCACTTCGCTTATCCCACCTTCGCCAAGGCCGCCCGCTTGCGCCGCGACAACCTGCGGGATTCGCAGAGCGAGCTTTCCCAGCAGAAGGCGCAGGCCGAGGAGGAACTCGCCGAACTCGAGGCAGAGCTGAAGAAGGCGGAAGCGCTGGAATCGCGCGACGGCAAGCAACGCGGCGGCGACGAGGACGCCCGCGCCCTCACCGGCTGATGGAAGCCGCCGAAACAGAAGATCGACTGCCCGCCTCCGGCGGCGCCGGCGCGGCAGCACGGCCTCACGCGAGGAAGAGCAGCGGTGGCCGGACAGGAAGACTGCCGCCGCCACGGGGCCGGCCCGAGCAATTCCAGGAAAAGTGGACGCCGGTTTTCCGTCCGGGATGCGTGGAATCAAATGGTTGGTTCAACTCACCGTTTCCGTGACACGGTGAACTGAACTAACCGGCGCCTTTCCCTAACGACGACCGATCAAGAGCGAAGGGACGCGCGCGCTTGCACTCCCCGCCTGCCGCTCGGTTTCTTCAGGATAAGTGCTTTCCGTGACTTGTCGCGGGCTGCCGCGCTCTTCGAAACAGCCCTTTCAGTGACGGTATTGCTGAATGCGCGTCGTGCGCAGCCCCTGCAGGCCGTATTCATCGATCGAGGCCTGCCAGGACAGGAACTCCTCGACCGTCAGCCGATAGCGCTGACATGCCTCTTCCAGGCTCAACAACCCGCCGCGCACGGCGGCAACCACTTCGGCCTTGCGGCGTATGACCCAACGGCGCGTGTTGGTCGGCGGCAGGTCGGCAATCGTCAGCGGACTGCCGTCAGGCCCAATCACATACTTCACGCGCGGTCGCACCAGATCGGTCATCGTACTCTCTACACTAACCCAAGACCCAATCGCGACGACGGTACCGCCGCAGCTTTAAGAATTGCCTAAACGCGTGGTAAGACTAGCGTAATACAAATGAATCCCGCGTTAGGGATTTGTCCGCATATCGATTCAAATGCGGACAAATCCGCGGGGCGAGACCGCGCTGCGAAAGCGGTGCTTGCACGTCTTGACCTTGCAATGCAGCATTGCCATGTAGCCTGCGACCGGAACGGGAATGAAACCGATGAACAGCCTCGACCTACCGGGAAGCCCCGAGGATACACGCGTCGTCGTCGCCATGTCGGGCGGCGTGGATTCGTCCGTGGTGGCCGGCATACTGGCCCGTCAGGGCTATGAGGTGGTTGGGGTAACCCTCCAGCTCTACGACCACGGAGCGGCGACACACCGCCCGGGCTCCTGCTGCGCGGGCCAGGATATCGACGACGCGCGCCGCGTGGCCGAGACGCTGGGCATTGCCCACTACGTGCTCGATTACGAGGAGCGCTTCCGCAAGGCGGTCATCGATCCCTTCGCGGAAAGCTACATTTCCGGCGAGACACCGATACCGTGCGTGTCCTGCAACCAGACCGTCAAGTTTTCCGACCTCTTGGGGACCGCCCGCGATCTGGGCGCGGATGCGCTCGCCACCGGCCATTATATCCGCTCCCGCCCCAACGGTGCGCACCGCGCGCTTTTCCGACCGGTCGATGCCGACCGCGACCAGAGCTATTTCCTTTTTGCCACCACGCAAGCGCAGATCGACTTTCTGCGCTTTCCGCTGGGAGAGTTGTCCAAGCCCGAGGTGCGGCAAATCGCCGAGGAGATGGGTTTGTCCGTGGCGACCAAGCAGGACAGCCAGGACATCTGCTTCGTGCCGCGCGGAAAATACTCGGATATCATCTCGCGCCTGAAGCCGGAGGCCTCCAATCCCGGCGACATCGTGCATATCGACGGCCGCGTGCTTGGCCGGCACGATGGCATCCTGCGCTTCACCATCGGCCAGCGCCGCGGCATCGGTATCGCCACCGGCGAGCCCCTTTACGTGGTGCATATCGACGCCGAAAGGGCGCGCGTCATCGTCGGCCCGCGCGAGGCGCTGGAAACGCGGCGGCTCTATCTGCGCCAGGTCAACTGGCTGGGCGACGGCCCGCTGGACGCGATTCCCGCCGAAGGCATGGAGGTCTGGGCGAAGGTGCGTTCGACGCGGCCGCCGAGCCCGGCCACGCTCTATCATCGCGACAGCGGCACCTTTGTCGAACTACACGAGGGAGAGGCCGGCGTCGCCCCCGGCCAGGCCTGCGTGCTTTACTCCGAAGAGGGAGCGGAAGCGCGCGTCTTCGGCGGCGGATTCATCGAGCGTTCGGAACGCCGCGCCGAGGCGGAAGCGCAGCTTGCACGGCTGGAAAACCTGCCGGCCTGATTCCCCGAGATTGCCGCTCCCTCAGGCGTGGGAGACCGTGCCGGCGGTCAGGATCCGCAGCACCTCGACCGCTTCCTCGCCCGGGGTCCGCGGCTCCGCGCGCGTCTCGATGCACTCGAGGAAATGCTCCAGCTCGCGCGTCAGCGGCATCCCCTCCGCAACCGGGACATAGCTCGGCTCATTGGTGGTGAAGGCCCACTGTCCGCTGTCCTGCCAGATGGCGTGGCGGTAGACGGCGAGCTTGCGCCCCCAGGGCTCGACATCGTCGAAGACGGCCATCGCCTTCGTGCCCACCACCGTCAGGCGGCGCTCGCGATACGGGTTGAGCCTGGAGGCGAAGAGGTGGCTGCGCAGCCCGTTCTCGAACTGCATGTGCAGATGAGCGAAGTCGCTGAGATGATCGAGCAGGGCCGCCCCCTCGCCGCGGACTTCCACCGGCCCCGCCCCCGTAATGGCCAGGATCATGGATAGGTCGTGCGGGGCGAGGTCCCACAGGGCGTCGTTCTCGGTATGGAATTTCCCCAGGCCGAGCCGATGCGAGTGTATGTAGCGCAACTCGCCCAATTCGCCCGTGTCGATGAGCGCCTTCAGCGTCTCGAAGGCGGGATGGAAGCGCAATACGTGCCCGACCATGAAAATGCGCTTGGCATCGCGCGCCGCCTTCACCGCCTTCTCGGCATCCTCGACGGTGAGCGCAATGGGCTTTTCGACCAGAACGTCCTTTCCCGCGGCCACGGCGCGCATGGCATATGCCGCATGGTGCTGCGGCGGCAGCGCCATGACGATCGCATCGATCTCCCGATCGTCAAACAGCGCCTCGGGATCGACGGCACGGCAGTCATGCTCGCTCGCAAACCCTTCCATACGTGCCTGGTTGGCATCCGAAACCGCGCTCAACGCGCCGAGAGATTTCAATGTGCGGATGTGGTTCGCGCCCCAATATCCACACCCCAGAACTGCGATACGCGGCTTCATACAATCTTCACAAAGGTTTGGCGTTGCCGACACATATCGGCGCGGGCGTTTCAACTCAAGCCCGTGAGATGCTTCTTCCGTAAGGCAGAAATTTGAATCCCCGGTAACCCGCTCTCTTAACCAAGCCTGCGCCAATGCGCGCGCCCGGTCGCGGCGCGGACCCTACGGCTCCCGCACTGCGCCCAAAGCCTCGAGGAAATGATCGTTCTCCTCCCGGCTACCGACGGTCACGCGCATGAAAGACCGGTATCCTTCCTGTCTCCACGGCTTGACGATCACCCCGTGGCGCAGGAGTTTCTCGCTCACGGCGGCGGCGTCGCCGCCCATGTCCACGAACAGGAAATTCCCCTTCGACGGCGCGGTGCGCAGCCCCATGGCGGCAAGGCGCTCCGAAACGCGCTGCCGCTCGCTCACCGCCAGGGCGACGACGCGCGCCAGATGTTCCGTGTCCCCAAGCGCAACGCGTGCAGCGGCTTGTGCGAGCGCATTGGTGTTGAACGGCGTGCGCGCACGGTCAAGATAGGCACGCAGGCCGGGCTCGCTCACCAGCCCGAAGCCGATGCGGAAGCCCGCCAAGCCATAGGCCTTGGAAAACGTCCGCAGCACGATCCGGGGCCTTGTCCCCCCTTCGAGAAGGGATAAGGCCGAGCTATAATCCTCCCCGGTCGCGTATTCGGCATAGGCCTCGTCCACCACCAGAAGCGTGTCGGGATGAAGCGCGTCGACGACCCGACCAAGCGCCGCCGGATCGAGCCAGCTTCCAACGGGGTTCATCGGGTTGGAGAAGATCACCATTCGTGCCGGCGCACGAACGACCGAGAGGAGTTTGTCGACGTCGATGGTCAGGTCGTCGTTGAGCCCCACGCGCTCGACGCGTGCCCCCATGATTGCCGCATAATCCTCATGCAGCGGAAAGGACGGATAGAGCGTCACCACGCGATCGCCGGGGCGCAGCACCGTCCGGCAGATCACCGCGATGAGATCTTCCGACCCGTTGCCCAGGATGACCTGACCGGGCATCAGCGAGAAGGCCTCGGCGATCGCCGCCGCGAGGGCAGTTCCGGAAGGATCCGGATAATGGCGTGCTAGTGCGCGCAACTCTCCGGCAAGCGCATCGACCTTCGAAGAAGGCCCCAGCGGGTTCTCGTTGGATCCGAGCTTGGCAATGCGGGGCGGATCGTGGCGGGCTTTCACCTCGGCCAGCGTCAAGCCGGCATTATAGGGGGATAGCCCTTGCACTTCCGGGCGAATGAGATGGAATGACCCCGACACTCTTGATAACTCCTTTGCCTCGCCGCGGCTGAAAGTGATGTTGCAATCACCCTGTTGTATATGATTGTATAGACAACGATGTGAGTTGACCAGCCGGGAGCAGGCAGAACAGACGGGGGGAGCCGAGCATGGAAATTTCGAGACTGTTCGACCTGAGCGGCCGCAAGGCGCTTGTGACCGGCGCCAGCCGCGGCCTCGGCCAGGCCATGGCCGAAGCCCTGGCGGCCGCCGGCGCCGACGTCGCCGTCACCGCCCGCGAAATCGCATCGCTCGACGAGACATGCACGCGCATCGAGCAGACAGGGGCGCAAGCCCACCCCCTGTCCCTGGATGTGCGGGATGTGGAGGCCTGCCGGGAGACGGTTGCCAAAGCCGCCGACGCGATGGGCGGCCTGGACATTCTCCTGAACAACGCCGGCTACGAGCAGGTGCATCCCTCGCTGGAGCTGGACGAGGAGTTGTGGGACCGGATCGTCTCGACCAACCTGAAGGGCGCCTTCTTCTGTTCCCAGGCGGCGGCGCGAAAGATGCAGCAGCGCGACCGGCCCGGGGCGATCGTCAACCTTTGCTCGCTAACCTCCTATGTGGGCGTGCCGACCGCCGTCCCGTATGGGTCCTCAAAGACTGGACTCCTCGGCATGACGCGGGCGCTCGCCGCGGAGTGGGCACCGCTCGACATCCGCGTCAACGCCATCGCGCCCGGCTATTTCCGGACCGCCATGACCGATGTTTTCTACCGCGATCCCGAATGGCAGGAATCCATGCTGGAGAAGATCCCGCAGAAACGCTTCGGTCGGATGGAGGACCTGGCGGGCGCCGTCCTTTTTCTCGCCAGCGATGCTTCGGCCTATGTGACCGGCCAGTGCATACCCGTCGACGGCGGCTATCTGGCCGCGATCTGAAGGGTGGGCCATGCTTGCAAGCTCTTGTATATGGTTGTATAGACGACATAAGGCGCCAAACCGAAGAACAGCACGAGCGCCACGAAGGGGAACAGAATGGATGATACTGTAAGGGAGGCACGGGCAGAGTCCATTCCGGGCGACCGGCCGGTAGCCGTATCCGTACAGAATGTCAGCATGGTCTTCAGCGGCGTCCACGCCGTGAAGGACGCGACGTTCGACCTCCCCAAGGGTAAGTTTCTCACCATTCTCGGCCCCTCCGGCTCGGGCAAGACGACGCTCCTGCGCCTTATCGCCGGCTTCCAGCAGCCGACCAGGGGCGAGATCTTCATCAATGGTCAAGCCGTCAGCGCCGTGCCCGCGCACAAGCGCTCGATCGGCATGGTGTTCCAGCGCCTGGCACTTTTCCCGCACATGACGGCATCAGAAAATGTTGCCTTTCCCCTGAAAATGCGGCGCACTGACGCGCGAAAGATCCCCGAGCGGGTCGATCGCTACCTCGACCTGGTCAAGCTCGGCGGCTACGGCCATCGGCGCATTCACGAGCTTTCCGGCGGCCAGCAGCAGCGCGTCGCGATCGCCCGCGCCCTGGTATTCGAGCCCGATCTTCTTCTGCTCGACGAGCCGCTGGCCGCGCTCGACCGCAAGCTGCGCGAGGAGATGCAGCTCGAATTCCGCCGCATCCAGCGCGAACTCGGCGTCACCACCATCAACGTGACCCACGACCAGCGCGAGGCGCTGGTGGTCTCCGACGAGATCATCGTTATGGACCATGGCGAGATCCAGCAGAAGGCGAAGCCGGCGCAAACCTACAGCGATCCGAAGAATGCCTTTGTCGCCAATTTCATCGGCGTGACCAACTTCATATCCGGAACGGTACGTTCCGTGGGCGACGGGCAGGTGGTGGTCCGTCACGGCGAGAGGGAAATCACGGGCGTTCCGGGCAACATGCACAACCCGCCGGTGGCCGGGAGCAACGTCGCCGGCGCCATCCGCGCCGAGCGTATCTGGATCGCGCGCGAACCGCTGGCAGCCGACGCTGCGCAGGACAGCGTCAGGGGAACGATCTCGGACGCCATCTTCGAGGGAGAGCGGATCGTCTACGAGGTGCGCGTCCCCGAGTTCGGGGATGCGATCATGCGCGTCTTCCACCACGACCCACTCGCGCACGGCCAGCCCGAGCCCGGCGACGAAATCGTGCTCGCCTGGAAGGCGCGCGACATGCGCTTTTTCAGCGACGACGCGGAACGGTAACGGATAATAACAACAGCCCGAAACCAATAGAGGAGAATCCCATGAGCAGAGAATTTCCATCCATCCCGCTGCGCCGCCGGCAGTTCCTGAGCGGAGCGGCCGCGCTGGGCGGCGCCGCCGGCCTTACAGCCCTCGGCATGCGCGGCGCCTTCGCGCAGGAGCCTGAGAAGCCGGGCGAAATCATCGTCCGCGCCTGGGGCGGAAGCTGGGTTGAAAGCCTGAAGGCGGGCGTATCCGATCCCTTCACCGAGATGACCGGCATCGCCGTGCGCCACGACCTGACCGAGGACAACGAGATCCAGCCGAAGGTCTGGGCCGCCGTCGCCCAGAACCGCATCCCGCCCATTCACATCAACTGGGACACCACCACCAACGCCACCAAATCGGCGCTGCGCGGCGTGACCGAGGACCTGTCCGACCTGCCGAACCTCGCCAACGTAACGGAGCTGGCAAAGCCGGTCGGCCTCGACGGCTATCCAATCGTCAACACCTACGGCTATGTCTATGTGCTGGCCTATCGCCCCGAGGCATTCCCGGACGGCCCGCCCCAGTCCTGGCGGGATCTGCTCGACCCCCGCTTCAAGGGCCGCATCGCGCTCTACAATGACGGCATCGGCTTCCATTTCCCGGCCCAGGTCGCCGGCGGCGGCTCGCTCGAGGACATCCCCGAGAACATGCAGCCTTGTTGGGACTTCATCGCCGAAATCAAGAAGCAGGAGCCGCTTCTGGGCGAGGACCCGGACTTCACCACCTGGTTCCAGAACGGCGAGATCGACGCCGCCTGCACGATTTCCACCAATGCGCGCGAGGCGAAGAAGAACGGCATCGAGATCGACTGGGTGGTGCCGGAGGAAGGCGCCAAGTTCGACACCGACGGCCTGTGGATCCCGAAGGGCCTGCCGGAGAACGAGCTCTACTGGGCCAAGCAGTACATCAACTTCGCCCTGACCACGGAAGCGCAGCAGGTCTGGCTCGACGGGCTCGGCCTGCCCGGCGTGGTGCCCGGCCTGACGCCGCCGGAAGACCTCGTCGGCGATCCGTCCTATCCGACAAAGGAAGAGGACTTCGAGAACCTGATCCGCATCTCCTCCAAGGTCCAGGTGGAGAACGAGAGCGACTGGTTCGCCAAGTTCAAGGCCATCATGCAGGGCTGACCGCCCGCGTGCGCCGCCGCTCTCGGAAGGCGGCGGCGCGTCCCCTCTCCTCCACGAACGCCGGGATGTGACCGCATGCGAGCCGCGCGCGCTGCCTATCCGATGACATGGCGCATCATGGATGCGCTGGAAGCCTTC
Source organism: Nitratireductor sp. GCM10026969 (assembly GCF_042660605.1). Lineage (NCBI taxonomy): Bacteria > Pseudomonadati > Pseudomonadota > Alphaproteobacteria > Hyphomicrobiales > Phyllobacteriaceae > Nitratireductor > Nitratireductor sp. GCM10026969. The sequence continues at coordinate 139,769 of NZ_JBHSUM010000001.1, read as the reverse complement.
GCGGCCTTCGTCTGGCCGGCGAGCTTCAAGCGCGCCGTGCCGTACCTCATGCTGGCGCCGGCCATCCTGCTCGTCGGGCTTCTGGTGCTCGGGCTCGTGCAGATCACCGACACCAGCCTGCGCACCCTCGACACCAGCACCTTCATGATGTCGCAGGATTACACGCTGGCGAACTATCACCGCGCCTTTACCGAGCCGTTTTTCGCGACGGTGGCGATGCGCAGCCTGCTCGGCGCGCTGATTGTCACCGTGATCACGCTCGCCTTCGCCTTTCCCTATGCCTATGTGATGGTGCGCACCTCTTCTGCCGGCTTGCGCAAGTTCCTGCTTATCGCGCTTTTCCTGCCCTTCTTCATCGGCCAGGTGGTGCGCGCCTATGGCTGGCTCATCATTCTCGGCAACCAGGGCATGGTGAACGAGGCGCTCGGCCTCGTCGGCGTCGAGCCGATGCGCCTGCTCTACAATTATCCGGCCGTGCTGTTCGGCCTGGTGCAGTACATGCTGCCCTTCGGGGTCCTGATGCTGGCGCCGGCACTTACGGCCATTCCCGAGGAGTTCGAAGCCGCCGCCGGCTCGCTCGGGGCGAACTGGGTGCGCACCTTCATCCACGTGGTGCTGCCGCTCGCCCGTCCCGGCATCATCGGCGCCGGCATCGTGGTCATCACCCTGTCGCTGACCGACTTCGCCATGCCGGCGATCCTCGGCGGCGGCTCCCAGGACTTCATCGCCAACGCCATCTACGACCAGTTCTTCCGCACCTCCGACCAGGGCCTGGGCGGCACGCTCGCGCTCATGCTGGTGGCCGTCGGCTCGCTGGTGGTCGGGCTGATCTTCACGCTCTTCGGCGCCGGCACGCTGGCCATGGGGAGGACCCGCCGATGAACGCGCCGCTCAGCAAGACCGTCACGCTGTGGACCTTCATCCTCATCACCATCGTGGTGCTTTCAGCGCCCACCATCGTCGTGCTCGGCGCCTCCTTCACCTCGGGCAACATCATCACCTTTCCGCCCGACGGCTTCTCGCTGAAATGGTACGGCGAGATCGCCCGCGCACGCGCCCTGTGGGACGCGTTTCTGCGCTCGGTCTATGTGGCCACGATCTGCACCCTCGTCGCGCTGCCGGTCGGAACGCTGGCCGGCATCGCGCTCGCCAAATACGGGGTCCGTTTCGAAAAGACGATCCAGACCTATCTGCTTCTGCCCTTCACCATTCCGCTGATCGGCTCCGGCATCGGCCTGATGCTCGTCTTCGGCGAGGCGGGTGTTCTCGGCCGGCTGTGGCCGGTGGGCATCGCCTGCTGCGTCATCAACCTGCCCTTCATGATCTGGGCGGTGACCGGGAGTGCCGCAAGCCTCGATCCCGATCTCGAGCTGGCCGCCGCCAATTGCGGCGCGCCGCCGCTGCAGACTTTCTTCAACGTGACCCTGCCGGCCGTGATGCCCGGCGTCATCACCGGCTCGCTCTTGATGTTCATCCTGGCGCTCAACGAGTTCCTGGTGAGCCTCCTCTTGGTGGATGCACGCATCGTCACCCTGCCGGTGCAGATCTACAACTCCATCCGCTCCATCATCACGCCCGACCTGGCGGCCATCTCGGTGGTGTTCATCGCCTGCGCCGTCGCCGCGATCACGCTGCTCGACCGGCTGGTCGGGCTCGATGTCTTCCTGAAGTCGAAGTGAGGGCCGGCGGGTCCGGAAGCCGAAAAAACGAGGGAACACAATGACCGACGTCTCCTATCACGAGTTCGACAAGCTGGACGCCGAACAGCGCGCCGCCCTGTTGCGCCGCTCCGAAACGGACCTTTCCGGCGTCATCGAGAAGGTGAAGCCCATCATCGAGGCCGTGCGCATGGAAGGCGACGCGGCCCTCGTGCGCTTTGCCCGCGACCTTGACAAGGCGGACCTCTCCGCGGGCGGGCTCAAGGCGACGGAGGCCGAGTTCGATGCGGCGTTCGACCAGGTCGAGGACAGCGTCGTCGAAGCGATCAAGTTCGGCATCGACAACATCCGCCGCTTCCACGAGGAGCAGAAGCCGGAAGCCATGTGGCTGAAGGAGATGCGGCCGGGCGCCTATGCCGGCGACCGGTTCACGCCGATCCGATCCGTCGCGCTCTACATACCGCGCGGCAAGGGTGCCTTCCCCTCCGTCACCATGATGACAGCGGTTCCCGCCGTCGTTGCCGGCGTGCCGGAGCTTGCCATCGTCACCCCGCCGGCGCCCGACGGCTCGGTGGACGCTGCGACCCTCGTCGCAGCGCGGCTCGCGGGTGTGGAAACGGTCTATAAATGCGGCGGCGCGCAGGCCGTCGCCGCGGTTGCCTACGGCACGGAGACGGTGAAGCCGGCGCTGAAGATCGTCGGGCCGGGCAGCCCCTGGGTGGTGGCGGCCAAACGGCTCCTCGCCGGCGTCATCGATCCCGGCCTGCCGGCCGGTCCCTCGGAGGCCGTGATCTTCGCAGACGACACCGTTTCCGGCGGCCTTGCCGCGCTCGATCTCCTGGTGGAAGCCGAGCACGGGCCGGATTCCTCGGCCTGGCTCGTCACCCACAGCAGGCGGGTGGCGGAGGAAGCGCTCGCCGCCCTGCCGGACCATTGGGCCGAGATGACCGAGCAGCGCGTCGCCTTCTCCAAGGCGGTGCTGACCGGCCCTTATGGCGGCATCCTGCTCACGCCGTCGGTCGAGGAGAGCTATCGCTTCGTCAACGACTACGCGCCGGAGCATCTGGAGATCCTGTCAACGGACCCCTTCGCCCATCTCTCCCACATCACCGAGGCAGCCGAGATCCTGATGGGCCCGCACACGCCGGTCTCCATCGCCAATTTCGGCCTCGGCCCGAACGCCGTCCTGCCGACCAGCCGCTGGGCGCGCACCTTCGGGCCGCTTTCCGTCACCGATTTCGTCAAGCGCGCCTCGATCGGCTACGTGACGGCGTCCGCCTATCCCGAATTCGCCGCCCACGCCCGCACGCTCGCCCGCTACGAAGGCTTCTCCTCGCACGAGCGCGCCGTCTCCGACGTGCGCGAGACCTATCTGCGGGGCGAGCGATGAAGGCAGCGCGTCTCCACGCGGCCGGAGATCTGCGGGTCGAGGCGATCGAGAGGCCCGGTTCGCCGGGAGCCAATGAGGTGCGCCTGAAGGTGCGGGCCGCCGGCATTTGCGGCTCCGACCTGCACAATTTCCGCACCGGCCAGTGGATCAGCCGCGCGCCGTCGGTCGCAGGCCACGAGTTCGCAGCGATCGTCACGGAAGTCGGCGCCGCCGTCACCGGCTTCGCGCCGGGCGACACGGTGGTCGCCGATTCGCGCTACTGGTGCGGAAAATGCCCGGCCTGCCGGAGCGGGCGGCAGAACATCTGCGAGCGCCTCGGCTTCGTCGGCGAGCTGTGCGACGGCGGCTTTGCCGAGGAAACGCTCCTGCCGGCGCGGCTTCTCGTCAAGCACGATCCCGCGCTCGACCCGGCGATCGCCGCCATGGCCGAACCGCTGGCGGTGGCATTGCACGCGGTGCGCAAGCAAGCCGTACCGGCGGGCGAAGCGGTTCTCGTTGCCGGCTGCGGCCCGATCGGCGGCCTTGCCGCACTGCTTCTGGCGCGGTTTCACGAGGGTCCGCTGCTGGTGGCCGACAAGAACGACGCGCGCGCTACGCTTGTCGCGGACGTGACCGACGCCCGCACCGTCGATCTCGACGATATCGCGACGGCGGGCGGCGACCGTCCGCTGCGCTATGCGCTCGATGCGACCGGCAATATCGGCGTGATGGAAAAGCTGCTCAAAGCCCTTGCAGGCGGCGGCTCGCTGGCGCTCGTGGGCATCGCCCATGGTGCGATGGAGCTCGACCCGAACCTGCTCGTGGAGCGCGATACCGCCCTGATCGGCTGCCACGCCTTCACGCACGAACTGCCCGAGGCGGTCGCGCTTCTGCCGGATCTGCAGCCGGCGCTCGCGCGCTTCATCGACGAACGCATCCCGCTCGAAGAGGTACCGGCGGCCTATGCCCGTCTTCTGGCGGGCGACAGCCGTGGGCTCAAAACCATCCTGCAGATCGGAGAGACCGGCCATGTCTGACAACGCGGCCTCCGGCAAGCACACGCGGATCGAGGCGCTCTCCACCTCCGCAGGACCGCTCTATGAAAAGGTCAAGGAGTACGTTCTTGCCAATATCGGCAGCGGCAAATGGAGCCGGCACCACAAGCTTCCCTCCGAAAACGAGCTCGTCTCCGCGCTCGGCGTTTCCCGCATGACGGTGCATCGGGCGCTGCGCGAGCTGACCTCGGAAGGATATCTGCTGCGCATCCAGGGTGTCGGCACCTTCGTCGCGCCGCCCAAGCCCCAGTCGGCGCTGATCGAGATCAAGAACATCGCCAACGAGATCCACCAGCGCAACGGCCGCCACAAGGCCAGCGTGATCGTGCTGGAGACGATGCCGTCCTCGGCCGAACTGACCGCCGCCTTCGAGGCCGGCCGGAGCATCCCGATCGGCCACTCCCTCATCGTGCACTACGAGAACGACGTGCCGGTGCAGCTCGAAGAGCGCTTCGTCAACGCTGAATTGCTGCCCGATTACGACAAGCAGGATTTCGAGACCATCACCACCTACGATTACCTCCAGAAGAACGCCCCGCTGACGGAGGTGGAGCACGTCATCTCGGCGATCGCCGCCGACGAGGAGACGGCGCGGCTCCTGATGCTCCGTCCCGGCGATCCCTGTCTGCTTCTGCACCGCCGCACCTGGTCCGGTGGGACCGTGGCGACGGTCAACAAGCTCGTCTATGCCGGCGGGCGCTATTCGCTGGGCAGCCGCTACACCCCGGCCTCCGTGGGCTAAGGAAACGACCGTGACAGGCGACAGCACACCTTCGAGCAGAACCGCCGCGATCCGCCGCCTCGCCGCAACCGACGAGGCGGAAGCAAGCCGCCTGCTGGCCGGGCTTCTGCATGATCTTTTCGATATCCGGGCCCGCGCGGTCACCATCAACCGGGACCGCTACAGCCTCAATTCGCTCAACGGCTTCTTCGAGACGGACGACGGCGCCTTCTTCTTCAAGTTCCATCAGGAGGAAGGCGAGGAAGCGATGAGCGGTGAATACTACCGCGCCGACATCCTGGCCGAGGCCGGCCTGCCCGTCGACCAGCCCGTCCACAAGTCCGTCCTGCCCGGCGAGCAGATCCTCATCTACCGCCGCCGGCAGGATCCGCGCTTTTCGGACGTTCTGCGGGCGCTCGACCTTGCACCGGACGAGGCTGTCGAAAGGGAGGCGGTTTCGGCGGAGCGGGATCTCTCGGAACGGCTCCTTGCCGATTACCGCGCCACGTTGCACCCGGTCACGGCGGACGAGGTCCGCGCCGAGCCGATCCATCGGCTGTTCTACGAACGCCTGATCGATCCCAAAACCGGAGCCATGCCCGGCGGACGCTACAAGAGCTTCTATGTGGGGCAGATGTTCCGCTTTCCGGGGGTCGAACTCGACTGGGAGCGCTTTAGAGAGGCGCGTTTCGTCATCAACGGCCGCCACTATGAACATTCGGTCGGCGCACTGTTCACCGCTGCAGCGGGGCGGCTCGACCCGGCACGCCTTGCCGATGCGGGCGGCGTCACCGCCCATGGCGACGCACACAACGCCAATGTCTGGTTCGAACGCAGAAAGGACGGCGCCCGGCTCGCCTTCTTCGATCCCGCCTTCGCCGGCGCCGACATTCCCACGCTGCTTGCGGAGGTGAAGGCGACCTTCCACAACGTCTTCGCCCATCCGCTCTGGCTCTACGATCCGGCCGAGGCCACGCAGCGCTTCCATGCAGCGGCGCGCTATGCGGACGGCACGCTCTTCATCGAGACCGACTGGAAACCGTCGCGCGTCCGCCACGCCTTGCTCGACGTCAAGGCGAAACATCTCTGGCGGCCGCTTCTGCAAACCCTGAAGGAGAGGGAGATGCTGCCGGCGGACTGGCGCGACGTGCTGCGCCTGGGGCTTTTTCTCTGCCCCACCCTGGTGATGAACCTGCGCGCCGGTTCCGGCACCCATACGCCGGTCTCCTCGCTCATCGCCTTTTCCATGGCCGTGATGGCCGGGAGCCCGCCGCGTGAGGGAGGGGATCTGGTGACCCGTTTCCTGGATGCGATCGATCCGGACAAACCCGCCCCCGCCGCACCTGCGTGAGACGGAGCTCGTCATGACGCCTGTCAACATCGACGATATGCGCAAGGCCGCACGCCGGCGCCTGCCGAAGATCTTCTTCGACTATATCGACGGCGGCGCCTTCGGCGAGGCGACCATGCGCGCCAACCGCGAGGACTTCGCCCGCTACCGGCTCGAGCAGAGTGTCCTGACCGGCGTCGATGCGGCGGATCTGTCGACGACATATCTCGGCACGCGCCATGCCCTCCCCTTCATGCTGGGGCCGGTCGGCTTTCTCGGGCTCTACGCGGGAAACGGCGAGATGAAGGCCACCAAAGCCGCCCATGCGGCCGGCATTCCGCTGTGCCTGTCCACCTTCTCCATCGCCTCGCTCGCCGACCTGCACGCCGAGACCGGCGCGGATCTGCATTTTCAGCTCTACATTCTGAAGGACCGGGGCCTCTGCGCGGAACTGCTTCGAACGGCCGAGGACGCCGGGGTCGACACGCTGCACCTTACCGTCGACACGGCCGTCACCGCGGTGCGTGAGCGTGACGTGCGCAACGGTTTCCGCTCGCTCGAACGTCTCACGCCCGGCCTTCTCCTTTCCATGGCCAGGCGGCCGCGCTGGTGCCTGGATATGGCGCGGGCCGGCACGCCGAAGGTCGGCATGCTGCGCGAGCGCCCCGCCTTCGGCGGAAACATCCTGCAGCAGGCGGCGAACCTGTCGCGAAACATCGACAAGACCCTGTGCTGGCGAGACGTGGAATGGCTGCGGCGGAACTGGAAGGGGAAGCTGGTGATCAAGGGGGTCCTGTCGGCCGCCGACGCGCTTTCCGCCCGCAAGCACGGCGCCGATGCCGTCGTCGTTTCCAACCATGGCGGGCGGCAGCTCGACGGGGCCAGCTCCACCATCGCCGCCCTGCCGGCCATTCGTGAGGCCGTCGGCCCGGAAATGGGTGTCATGATCGACGGCGGTTTCCGCCGCGGCTCCGACATCGTGAAGGCGCTCGCACTCGGCGCCGACGGCGTGATGCTCGGCCGGGCCTACACATATGGGCTTGCGGCGTCCGGCCGGCCCGGCGTGGAGCGGGTGATCGCCCTTTTGCGCGACGAGATCGAGATCACGCTGACCCTGATGGGGCTCGCCTCCGTTGACGCCTTGAAGCGCAAGGGTCGGGCGGCGCTCACCGATGCCGGTGGCCGCTTACGGGCTCCGGTGCGCTGAACTAACGCCAACGGCCCGGCACCGGCTGACAACGGGTGAACGACGGGCGATCTGCGATTGTCGCGACAGTCGCATCAGTCCTCCTCCCTTTGGTGATCGTTCGCCGGCGCACGCTTCTCCTGCGACGATGCCGCTTTTTGCGCCTCGGGCCGGGAAACCACATATGCCGCCGAACCGATCAGAGCCAGCGCCACGAGGACGGCGAGCCACGGGACCGGCTCCACCGCAAGCAGAAAGGCTCCGTAGCCGATTGCCATGCCGGCGCAGGCCATGATTTTGGCGTGGCGTGACACCGCGCCCTCTTTGCGCCATGCGTGCAGGGGCGGACCGAAGCGCGGATGAGAGAGCATCCAGGCTTCGAGCCGCGGCGATGAACGCGCGAAGAACCATAGCGCCAGAATAAGGAAGATCGTCGTTGGCATAAGGGGCAACGCTGCCCCGACGACGGCGAGCAGGAGCATCAGGCAGCCAAGGGCGATGAGGCCGCTTTTTCTGTATTCACCCAATGGGCGACCCCTTTCTCGGTGGGACATTGCTCCAGCATTGCCCGCCTCCCGGACAGTAGCGCCATGATTACAAAGGCGGAGATGGATTTCGATGATATTCATCGAAATCCATCCTCAATCCTCCAAGTGGCGGCGGCCGCGGCTTCAGCGAGCCGATGCCCTGGTGGCACTGCGGTTGCGGGCGGCGGGATTGCGGATGGCATTTCTCGACAGGCGGCCAGCTGTCTATTCGGCGTTCATTCTGCGTGCCTGCCACTTGCGTATGCGAACTCCAGCGCTAGCTAGCAGTTCTATCATGCGACAGTCAGTAGACGCCGACGCCCAACCGCCCCCCTCCGCCCGGAATTGAGGAATCAGAGATGAGCGAGAAAGAGAAATCACCGAAGCACGGCGCACAGGAACGGACTCTCACCAACAGGCAGGGACATCCGATTACGAACAACCAGTCCCAGCGCACCGTTGGCAATCGTGGACCGGCGACACTGGAGAATTACCCGTTTCTCGAGAAGATAACGCATTTCGATCGCGAGCGCATACCCGAACGGGTGGTGCATGCGCGGGGGTTCGTCTGCTATGGCGAATTCGAGGCCACCGGTAACATCGGTGACGAGGCTGCTTCCAAATACACGCGCGCAAAGCTCTTCCAGGAACCGGGTAAGAAGACGCCGCTCGCCATCCGCTTCTCAACAGTCATAGGGGGGCGTGACTCCTCGGAAGTCGCGCGCGACCCGCGCGGGTTTGCGGTGAAGTTCTACACGGAAGACGGCAACTGGGACCTGGTGGGCAACAATCTCGCGGTCTTCTTCATCCGCGATGCGATCAAGTTTCCCGATGTGATCCACTCGTTGAAACCGGACCCGGTGACGTTCCGCCAGGAGCCGAACCGGATCTTCGATTTCATGTCGCAGACACCGGAATCGATGCACATGCTGACGCACCTGTTCTCACCGCGCGGCATCCCGGCGAGCTACCGTCACATGGAAGGGTTCGGCGTGAACACGTACAAGATGGTGAACGCGCAGGGCGACACTGTGCTGGTGAAGTACCACTTCCATCCACGCCAGGGCATCGCGAGCCTGACTGCCGAGGAAGCCGGGCGCGTGCAGGGCAGGGATCTCGGCTCTGCCTCGAAGGATCTTTATGAGGCGATCGAGCGTGGCGACCACCCGCAGTGGGACATGTATGTGCAGATCATGGAGGATCACGACCATCCCGAGCTGGACTGGGACCCGCTCGACGACACAAAAATCTGGCCGGAGAAGGATTTCCCGCTGCGCCATGTCGGCACCATGACCCTCAATCGAAACGTGGACGATGTCTTCAACGAAAATGAGCAGATCGCGATGGGTACCGGTGTTCTGGTCGATGGTCTTGATTTTTCAGACGACAAGATGCTGGTCGGTCGTACCTTCTCCTATTCGGACACGCAGCGTTATCGGGTCGGCACCAACTACCTCCAGCTGCCGGTCAATCAGGCGAAGAACGCCAATGTCGCAACCAACCTGTCGGGCGGCACGATGTCCTACCGGCGCGAAACCGCCGATGGGCAAAACCCGCACGTCAACTACGAGCCGTCCATACACGACGGGCTGGAGGAGGCGAGCCGCGAGCGGCCCAACAATCCGCCGGAAATCAGGGGCCGTCTAACGCGCAGTGTGATCGAACGGCACAATGACTACCTCCAGGCGCGCGGACGCTACTGCACCATGATGGATTGGGAGCGGGATGATCTCGTTCTCAACATGGGCACCCTTCTCGGGCAGTGCGAGCGTGACGTTCAGGAGCGGATGATCTGGCACCTGTTCCTTGTCCACGATGACTACGGCAAGCGAGTCGGCGAAATGATTGGCATCACCGCCGATGACGTTCGCCATCTTCCCCCTTTGCCGAAACAGGTGCTCACGGATGAAGAGCAGGGACGGCTCGGGCAACTGGGCAACAATGGCGACGTCATCGATGAAACGGTGTGGGGTCAGTGGACGAGCTCTGTGAAGAACCTGCAGGTATCCGCGGATGACGTCCTTTCGGGAAGACTGCCTTCCGTCCAGGGGAACATGAGCGATCGTGCCGCCGAGTAGGTGTTGCATGGCAGTCGAGGGCTCCACGTCCAGGGAGTTGGTGCACCAGGCATAGACGTCGGTTTCCGAAAGAGGCTGTCACCGCGCCGCCGGGTGGACCGGCGAACTTGGGCTCCACTGGCGTGGCGACCCGGAAGGCGGCGTGCCGCTTGGCGACGGCCAGGACCGCCCGTCGTGCGTCTTCCAGTTCTTTCAGGCGCGGTGCGATGCGCGCTTCGAAGATTTTAGAAAAACCCGCTTCGATGGGGCTGCGTTCGGTGAATTCGGTCATTTGTCCTCTTGATGCTGTCGACCAGGCCGCGGAGCGCTACGGAAATGCCCAGCCCTCATGTTCGATCCGCATGATGCGCAGCGCCGGCGGATCGAGCGAGCCATCGCCCCGCAGGCGGAAGACCGCCTGCTGCGGATGCCCGAAATTGCGGAATGTCGCATGCACGCTGACCATGCCGCGAAACATCGCGCGTTCGGGGGCGGGAAAGATCTGCAACTGTGTAATGTCGGCGTCCTGCGCTCCAAACAGCGGGTGAGCTTCCAGCGGATGACCTCGCGCACCCTGCGCGAGCCGCGCGACGCCGTCCGGGAAGAAGTAGCGGCGCGCGACGGAGGGGTGCAGCGGGCCGATGGCGCTGGCACTGCGTGCACTGAGCTCCCGGTCATAGATCCGGCGCACCAGTGCGACACCTTCGGCGACCAGCGGGTGCATGTCGGGCCGGGCGGCTGACGTATCCTCTTTAAGATAACGGGCCGACACCCAGCCTTTGATCCCATGATCAGGGCTTTCCACCAGGCACCATCTGGGTGGAAGGTTCGCGCGCTGGCTTTCGGTCAACTCCCAACGCTTCTGCCGTGTCAGGAACGGAACGCAGGTGACCATCAGCAGGCCCGTGGCATCCGATGGAAAGGCGCCGATCACCAGATGGTCCGTTCCCGGCCCGGTGCGCGCATTCAGCGTATCATCGGGCGCAACGCCCGTAACCTGCCAGGCGTCCGGCCCGTGTCCGTCCATCTGCGCCAGTGCGACCGTGGGGGCCGAAAGCAGGAGTACTGCTGCCGCGAGGTTTCTGATGCGTGAAAACATTGGAATGCTGCCTACTCATGATCGTCCACGGCCAAGGATGCCGGGCGCGATGATGGCACGACAGGTTCGAGGTGCGCCCCCTTCGTTCGGAGGGGACGGGCGCCGTAAGGGCCTAACCGATTGGGGCGATTTGCCTTTTCATGACCACCTTCATGCTCGCGCCGCTGGTCGTGCCGTTCTTCGCCTCGATCAAGACTTCCGATCTGGCGAGCGTTGTGGCGCAAACAGCGGAAGCAATAGGATTGCACGGCGCGTCGTGGCGATATCCTCGAAGACGCCGTGAAAGTCGGGCGGTGGCCAGTCGGTGAGAACCTGTAACCGCCCCTATCTTACGGCCACGGGTGTGCTCAGGATAAGCGCGACCAGATCGACCTGCCGACGCGTTCCCGTTTTCTCGAACAGGTTGCGCAGGTGAAACGCCACGGTGGTCTGGCTGATCTTCAGTCGGCGGGCAATGTCGGCACTGCGCTGTCCGCTGACAAGGCCATGCGCGATTTGCGCCTCGGTCGGTGTCAGCCCGAAAAGGGAAACGAGCATATGTTCCGGCGGTGCGGATCGCCGCTTCGAATCGGAGATGAGGATGGCAGCCAGCGACGAGGGGGCATCGTCCTTTCTGCCACCAGGGAGAGCGCAGATCACCAGAATGAGCTCCTCGCCGTCATCCGGTCGCGGCAGAGCAAGCCCCCTCATGATATCTTCGCCCCGGCTTGCAGCGTCGGCGACTTCCGCAACATGCGTCCGGAGTTCGCGGCTCAGCTCCGGGGTTGCAGCGCGCAGGCGGCTGTGGAGGGAAAAGGCTTCGGTTTCTGCGCTGAGTGTCCGTGCGAAAGCATTGGCGAAGACAACATCGCCGTGTGCATCAGTGAGCACCACGCCAAAACCGAGGATGTTGAGTACGTCCGTGGTGCCCTCCGTGACCCGCTCTTGATCGACGAGGTGACGAAAAGCCTCCTGGACGGCGTCCGCGTCCTGCCGGTGCAGCGTGCGTACCCGCCGCGTCTGCGCCAGGCGCGCCTCGATGCTCGCGAGCATGAGATCGAAATCGATCGGCTTTACGAGGTAATCGTCGACGCCGGCGCGTTTTCCCGAAATCACCTCGTCGCGTTCATCGAGCGCGGTGAGGAATACAAACGGCACATCGCCCAGATCCGTCCGCTCTTTGCGCATGGTCCTGAGCAGGTCATAGCCGTTCATTTCCGGCATGGAGATATCGCAGAGGATCAGGTCTGGACGCACGGCTTCCAAAGCATCCAGGGCTTCCCGCCCGGTACCTGCCCCAATTGCGTCATGGCCGGATGAGCGCAACTCCTCGATGATGTCCTCGCGCAAATCCCTTTCGTCCTCGACGCAAAGGATCAAGTTCCTGCCGCCGCCCGATGTGTGCTTTGTCGTCATGTCGCATCCCCCCGATACGCGCAATAGTGTCGATAAGAACTATCGGGCTTGCCCCTCTGTTTGAAGGGGGACGATACATTTGGATTGGGATAGGAGGTGGGAACCACTCGAGCAAATAGTTGCGAAGGGTTTCCGTCATGTGGGATTTCTCGATCAATCGAGCCTTCGGGCTCATGATGCGCACTCTACCGTTCCTCCTGCTGCGCATCGCCGTCTATTTCGGCGTGGCTGTCGCCTATGTGCTGATGACGGGTGTGGGCGCTGGTGTGGGCTGGGGGATCGGCGGCTTCGGCGATGAAGGTTTCCGTGCTGGGGCGACCTTCTGGGGCGGCGTCGCCGGCTTCGCAATCGTCGGCGCTGTCATGTACTTCCTGCGTGAGTACACGCTCTACATCGTGAAGGCGGGGCATATTGCCGTTCTGGTCGAACTCCTCGACGGAAAGCCGATGCCCGAGGGGCGCTCGCAGATCGCCCATGCGCGCAATGAGGTGACGCAGCGCTTCGCCCAGACCAGCGTACTGTTTGCCATCGATCAGCTCGTCAAGGGCGTGCTGAGGGCGGTCACCGGGCTCGTGCGCGGTTTGATGACGGTGCTGCCCATCCCCGGCGCGCGGCAGCTCGTCAGTCTCATTCACGCCTTCCTGCGCATTGCCATCGGCTTCGTCGACGAGGTAATTCTGGCCTACGCCATGCGCACGCGTTCGACCAACGCCTGGGAGTCGGCGCGCACGGGCCTCGTTCTTTACGCGCAGAACTACAAGCCGATGCTCAAGAACGCCGCCTGGCTGGCGCTCATCGTCTACGGCCTGTCCTTCATAGTCTTCCTCGTCATGCTCGCCCCGGCGGGGCTTGCCGTCTACATGATCCCCGGCGCGTGGTCGGCCGGCGGCATGATTTTCGCGCTCCTCTTCGCCTGGAGCGTCAAGGTGGCGCTGCTTGAGCCCTTTGCCATCACCTGCATGATGCAGGTTTATTTCAAGACCATAGAGGGCCAGTCGCCGGATCCGGCCTGGGATGCCAAGCTGGAAAACCTGTCGGCCAAGTTCCGCAAGCTCAAGGAAAAGGCCGCTATCGGTGGAGATACCACCGAGCCCGCCGCGCGATTGCCCGCCGGCGGTGCTACCGGCTAGTCCGGCCGCGAACCAAAAGAATGAAGAGGGGTTCAGAATGCGAAAAGTTGGATATCTCCTTGCCAGCGTGGTCATGTGGGCCGGAAGCGCCATCGCTGCGGACGATGTCATGGTGGTCTTCGACGGGTCGAACTCCATGTGGGGCCAGATCGACGGGACCGCCAAGATCGAGATTGCCCGTGGGGCGATGGAACGCCTGGTCGGCGACTGGGCGGAAGGCACCAATGTCGGTCTGATGGCTTATGGCCATCGCCGCGAGGGCGATTGCAACGACATCGAGACAATGATCGCCCCGGGGTCTTTTGACCGCGAAGACTTCCTGGGACGGGTCAGGGACATCTCGCCGAAGGGCAAGACACCGCTGACGACCGCCGTCGAGCAAGCGGCGGAGGCCCTGGCCTATCGCGACAGTCCGGCCACCGTGGTGCTGATCACCGACGGAATCGAGAGCTGCCAACGGGACCCCTGCGCCCTCGCCGAGGATCTGGAGCAAATGGGCGTGGGTTTCACCGCCCATGTTGTCGGTTTCGACCTCAAGGGCAAGGAACAGGAGGCGGTAGCCTGCATGGCCGAGCGCACCGGGGGCCGGTTCGTCGCTGCCAATAATGCTGACGAACTGAGCGCCGCTCTGAGCGAAGTGGGCACGGTGGTGGCCGAGGCACCTGAACCGGAGCCTGAGCCTGAACCCGAACCCGCGCCGAGCGTGGGGCTGGAAGGCCCGGACAGAGCCATCATAGGGTCTGCTTTCGATGTGTCATGGGAAGCTCCCGATCAGCAGCCGCGTGACTACGTCACCATCGTGCCGATGGGCGCCGATGAGGGCGAGCACGGCGACTATACGCGCGTGAAGGACGACTCTGAAGGCAATCTCCGCGCGCCCGCCGAAACGGGCCTTTACGAGGTGCGCTACGTTCGGCGGGAGGATCGAAGGACATTGGGTTCTGCCGAGATCGAAATCGTCGGAGCGTCGGTATCGGTTGAGGCGCCCGAGAGCGCTACGGCTGGCGAAAGCTTCTCCGTTTCCTGGTCGGACGCGGTTCATCCCCGAGACTACGTGACCATCGTACCCGCCGGTACGGCGGACGGCGAATATGGCGACTACACGCGGGTATCCGGCAAGAACGCGGGAAATCTCCGGGCACCGGCCGAGCCTGGGCTCTACGAGGTGCGCTATGTGCTCCAGGAAGGCCGCAAGACGCTGGCCTCGACTGACATCGAGATCGTCAATGCAACGGCTTCGGTGGAGGCCCCGGAAACCGTGACAGCCGGCGAGCGCTTTTCCGTCGCATGGTCGAAAGGAATTCACCCCCAGGACTACGTGACCATCGTGCCGATGGGCGCGGACGAAGGCGAATACGGTGACTATGCGCGGGTGAGCGACAAGACCGAGGGCGCGCTCCAGGCACCGGCCGAACCTGGCCTTTATGAGGTGCGTTATGTCCTCAAGGAAGGCCGCAAGACGCTCGCATCAGCCGAGATCGAGATCGTCGAGGCGGAAGCTTCGGTGCGGGCTCCCGATACTGCCGTGGTCGGCTCCCCCTTTCCGGTGCAGTGGTCGAGAGGTATTCACCCGCGCGACTTCGTGACGATCGTGCCCATGGGCGCCGAGGAAGGTGACCACGGCGACTATGCTCGGGTCTCTGACAAGAGCGAAGGCAGCCTCAGGGCGCCAGCCGAACCAGGGCTCTACGAGGTGCGCTACGTTCTCCAGGAAGGCCGTAAGACGCTGGCCTCTCAAGAGATCGAGATCGTCGAGGCCGACATAGAACTCTCCGGGCCCGAGACGGTGCGCGCGGGATCGGAAATCGAGGTCGTGTGGTTCGGCACGGCACCCCACCCGCAGGATTATGTGACGGTTGTGCCGATGGGGGCCGAACAGGGCAGCCATGGCGACTATGCCCGCGTCGGAAACGTCGACGAGGCCACCCTCGACGCGCCCGAGGAGACGGGGCTCTACGAACTTCGCTATGTGCTTGACGAGGACAAACGTATTCTCGCCCGCCATACGCTCGAGGTGGTGGCGGAGACGGCAGCGCTCAACGACGGCGGCGCGCTCGAAGCACCGGAGACGGGCGCACCGGGCGAGACCGTGAAGGTGAACTGGACGGCCGATGACGGCGACAACGATCGGCGAATCGCCCTGGCCGGTGCCGATCAGGCGGACTTCACCTGGGTCGATGTGCAAAAGGCAGCCGACGGTCCGTTAAGCTTCACATTGCCCGATGAAACGGGCTTCTATGAGTTCCGTCTGCTCGACATTACCGAGCGCAAGGTGCTCAGCCGCGTGACGATCAGCGTCGAGTGAAGCTTCCCGCCGGCCGTTTCCAGCGCCGGCGGGGTTCAGCCCGTAGGCAAACTGTCCGATCACAGGATAGTCGGTGCCTAGCTATACTTGCATTGAGTGCGTCGTCTGACGCGACATCAATGACGCGCCAAGTTTCCGGGCCATCGACTTCTGCCCACGCCGTGCCGGAGGCCGTTAGCTATACGAAACTGGCAGCGCAACTCGTTCGTGTAGCAAAGCGTTTCAGTCTGAAGCCGAGCATGACCTGCTTCCCCATTCTCCCTGGTCTTTGAATCACAAGGCCAGCACAATAGAATGTTTCCGCTCCCGCCTGAAAGGATGGGCTGTAACTTCAATCGGAGCTAAAGACAGGCGCAGAACGCGCAGGGGGAACGTCACGATGGGCGAGGCCAAATTCTTTTCCTTGAGTGCCTTCATCATTTCGGCACATATTGTCGCCACCGCGGGCGCGGCATTCGCTGCGACTCTAGGCGATCCGGGCGGCAAGATCCTGCTGGAGATCGAAGGCCGGATCGAACACACGAACCGCAGGGAAAAGGCGGTCTTCGACCGCGCGATGCTGGAGACGCTTCCGCCGGCAACTTTGGAGACCACCACGGTCGTGACCGATGGCGTTCAGCGTTTCGACGGCTTTTACATGCGCGACCTCTTGGAACTGGTGGGTGCCGACGGAGAAACGGTTACGGCCAGCGCGCTCAACGACTATGTGATCGACATTCCGGCCGAGGATTTCACCCGTTTCGATGTCGTCGTGGCGACACATATGAATGGCGAACGGCTGGAGACGCGCGACAAGGGGCCGCTCTGGATCGTCTACCCGCGCGATGATCACGCCGAACTCGAGGACCTGCGCTACGACTATCGCTGGGTCTGGCAGCTCAATCATCTGGATATCCAATGACCGCCCGGCGTGGCGTCCTGGCCTATCCCTTCAGTCTTGCCGCCATCCTCATCTTCACCGGCCTCCTCGTCTTTGCTCTTTGGCGCCTGTGGAGCACGGAAGCGGCACTGCGCACGCAGGCGGGCGACAACATGCTTTGGGCGATCGCGCAGGCTCAGGTGGCCACCCAGCAGCTCGACATCACATTGGCCCAAGCGCGTCTTGGGGAAGCCGACGCCGACACGCTGGCGCTGCGCTACAATGTGCTCCTCAGCCGCCTCACGCTGCTTGAGGACGGGCCGCAGCGCCGCTATCTCGCCGATCTCGGTCACTTCGAGGCGATACGCGCGCTTGCGGAACGGGTCTACGCGCGAGAGAATGCTTTCCTCTCCGCCAACGCGCGTGCCGAGGGCGAGGCAGAACCCCTTCACGAGTTGCTTGCCGAACTCGCCAGCGAGATCGGCCGCGCAGCCAACCGCGCCATGGTTGCTCAATGGAACGAGACCGGCGCCCAGCTGGACAAGCAGCACGGCGCGATCATGCAGGTCATCGCGACGGTGATCGTCATCCTGGCGTTCGGCGCCTTCATCTCCTGGCGCATGCTCGCCGCGGTTCACGCGGAGCAACGGGCACAGATGTCGCTCCTGCGGGAGCAGGAAATCCGTGAGGCATACCGCAGCTTTGTCGCGCTCGTCTCCCACCAGTTCCGCACCCCGCTTTCGGTGATCGACGCCTCGATGCAGCGCATCCTGCGCGCAGGCGATTCAATGCCTCGAGCGGAGATCCGACAGCGTGCGGGCCGCGTGCGGGAGACGATCAAGGGGCTGACGGACCTGATGCAGGCCACACTCGATTCCATGAAACTGGAAGCCGGCCGGATCGAGGTCAAGAAAACCGAATGCGATATCGCGGCCGAACTGGAGATCGCGCGGGAACGGCAACTCGACGCAAGCCCCGGCCGGACCATCCATGTCGATACCGGAAACGAGGTCCCCGCCCGCATCACCACCGATGCGCTCCTTTTTCAGCAGATTGTCGGCAATCTGCTCGCCAACGCCCTCATATATTCCCCGCAGACAGAACCGGTGACGGTCCGTGTCCGGGCGGACAGCAGCCGGATACGTATCGCCGTTGAGGATCGAGGGATCGGCATCCCGGAAGAGGAGAAGGATAGACTTTTTCAGCCCTTCTTTCGCGCCAGCACCGCGGCAAAGGTAAACGGTGTCGGCATGGGGCTGCATCTCTCGCGCCGCCTTGCCCGCATGCTTGGCGGAGACCTGACATTCGAAAGCCGGCAGGGCTTCGGTTCGACATTCACGCTCGCACTATCCCTGTAGAGTGCGGTTGTTCTGGGTCAGAAGCGGATGCCCAGGCTGGGATTCACCCCATGTTCCTGTGCACCGCCGCCGATTTGCCCACTATCGGTGACGCCTGGCCTTGTTGGTGATCTCGAAGTCGATCCCGGCCTCGATTATGGCTGCGTCCTCGACGTGTGGAACGCCGGTGACGGCAAAGGCATCACCGCCGGCAAAGGCGTGCATCGACAGCGGCGTGTCGCCGAAAGCCAGCCGAGCAAATCATGGCGCCATAGCGCTCATGCCGCCCAGAGCGAAATTCGTGGTGACGTTGACACCGAGGGACGGGCCGACACGTATGGACGAACGCGTCCCGTACCCGATCTCATCATGTTACCGCCCAGCGACATCAGATGCTTTCGCTTGGGAACAGATCCCTTACCCTATAGGCAACCTCGGTGCGGTTTGTGGCATTCAGCTTCTTCATTATGTTGCGGACGTGAACTTTCACCGTGCTTTCGCACATGTTGAGCTCATAGGCGATAATCTTGTTCGGCTTGCCCTGCCTTATGGCGTTCGCAACCTCGATCTGACGTGGCGTAAAAAGCTCCGCCAGTTGGCTGTTATGCGACGCGTCCGAGGCAACCATTTGATGCATCGCGGACACACTGCTTGCCGGGACGAAAACACCACCTGCCAAGGTCAGGTTAATTGCCTTGGCACACACCTCTATGCTCACCGAGGATGGAATGTAGCCGCGAACGCCGCAATCGAGCGCATGGATAATTTGCCCGATGTCATCGGAATCGGCGAAAACGATGACTGGAGTCGGGCTGAAATCCTCAACGAGTTCTTTGAGTTGATCCGCGACGCCTGAACTGGTGAACTTTTGCGGGCCTATGTGGAACAGGATTGCTGTAGCGGGAGGATAAAGATCGGCCGCGCGCCATTCATCCACGGAATCGAAGGTGGCGATCTCCCATGAAACACGTTGCGAGATCAGACCGCTTCGCAGGCATTCTCGCCGAAGTATGCAGGCATCGATCAATGCAACAGAGTGCACATTTTCACGAACCTCGTCGAGTCCTTCTCCGCTGGAGTGCATGTCATCATCGAACTTGTTGATCGATCCATCGATGGTCCGCTCGAAGCCATGAAACATGCTCGGCCTGCCGTCGGTTCCAAGGTCGGTATGCGTAGAATGAACGGTCATATCGGTCACTCTCGTGCTTTGACGAAAGAAAACTGGTTGTTCTGAGATCCCCTCAGACAAGGTCTGCTAAGATTCACGCCCGGCCAACTGAAGACGACGATCTTTCACGCTTCCGATGCTTGAGTGCGCTCCCCGCATGCGTTCTGCGTCGGTTCTACAAAAGCATCATTTCGCCTGGCCCGAGCGTGAAACTCGGCAACTCTAGGGAGTTTTGATTCTTCTGTCTGTGAAATTTGCCACACACGCTTTTCTTATCGCACGGGGGTGGGCCTGCCACTCCGGGAACTATGAGCCATCCAGGTCGACAATGGCTTGCAAGCCGTTCGCATTCGTCACGCGGATGGCACTGCGTCTAATCGCGATTAGGGAGCGGCCACGCCATTCGTTGAGCATTTTGTTGACCGATTCCCGTGTCGCCCCCAGGAACGCGGCAAGGTCGGCCTGTGAAATTGGAATCCAGCCATCCTTGTCGGCCAATACTCCGGAGAGGAACAGCAACCGCTTGGCGAGGCGGGTTTCGATTTTGAGCAGCGCCTGATCGCTCCGCTCGCCGCTGACCCATCGTAGCCGGGCACAGAGGAGTCCGATCATCGCGATCGCGAGGTGAGAATTTTTCTCCAGCCTGTCCAGAAACTGAACCCTGCTGAGGGAAACCAACGTACATCCAGTCAGGCAAAGCGCGCTCGCTGTTCGTGGTCCCCCGTCAAGCGCGCCGATCTCGCCTATAAGACTTCGCGATAATTCAATATTGGCGACAAGCTTGCGTCCGGTGAGCCCGTAGATCGAGATTTCCACCGTACCGGACAGCACACCGTAGATGCGATCACCCGGATCCTCCTGCATGAAGAGATGCTCGCCTGCATCAAAGTGTTCGGGCCGGCATCCGCCAAACAGAAGATCGAACAGATCCTGAGACAACCTTGCCGGGCGGGAAGCGAAGCTCACACTCCCCGGATCGCTCATGTCCGGAAATACGGATCCCTTCGATGACATCTGTGTGATCTGCCCATCCAACGGTCGGCTTGTAGGGCGCATAGTGGGTCTGAAGCTTCGCCTAGGTCAACACATTGCCACTCCAAGTTCTTCTGGCGGCGAATAAAGCGAATACGGAATGGCACCGTCTCGCGCATCCCCATCAGGCAAGATGCGCCGTGAAGTTGCGCCGGGAGGAATGAGTTGCTTTGACGTTCTTGCCTTCAGCCGCTTCCACTGGGGCATCCAGGAATCTACTATCCCGGACAAATATCTGCGGAACGGAAGAACATTTGTCCTTTGAGCGCGGTCCATTTCCCTCTCTGGAACAGCTCCATGACAATCGTTCGGATGGAGCGAAGGAGGTTTTTCTTGGTAGCCACCGCACCGTCGCTCCATCTGAAACCGTCGCACGCGTGAACAAACTCATGTCACGGATGGGTATTACGCGCGTTGCAAATGTCACTGGGCTCGACCGCATCGGCGTGCCTGTCGTGATGGTGTGCCGCCCGAACGCGCGCTCGCTCGCGGTTTCACAGGGCAAGGGGATCGACCTGGCTGCGGCGGCAGCGTCGGGTCTTATGGAAGCGGCCGAGCTTTATCACGCGGAGCATATTGACTTGCCCCTGAAGCTCGGAAGCTATTTTGAGCTGTCCCATTCCCATGCATTTGTCGATGTCGACCGTCTGCCGAAGGTATACGATATCCCATTTGACCAAAACCTCGTAACGCTTTGGATCGAGGGCGTTGATCTGTTCTCCGGCACGTCGCGCTGGGTTCCTTTCGAATCCGTCCGTACGAATTTCACGCTGCCTCTGCCGCCCGGCAGCGGCTACTTCGATTGCAGCAGCAACGGCCTCGCTTCCGGCAACACCATGGTCGAAGCGGTCTGCCACGCGATCTGCGAGGTCGTCGAGCGCGATGCCACGGCTCTGTGGAACCGGATCCCATCGAAGGATCGCGCCCGTACCGGGCTCAATCTCGACAGTGTCGCCGACGAAACCTGCCGGGAGGTGCTCGGCAAGCTCGAACGCGCGAAATTCGACGTGACGGCCTGGGAGACGACGAGCGACGTTGACGTTCCGGCCTTCTTCTGCCTGATAACCGACCGGCGCAATCCCCGGAACCACCACGGCGTGGGTGCAGGGGCACATCCGGCGCCCGGCATCGCGCTGTTAAGGGCCCTGACGGAAGCCATCCAGGTCCGCACGACCTACATCTCGGGAGCCCGCGACGATCTCCTTCCTGAAGAATATACTGAGACGGAGCGTGCACGAAAGGCGCGTGTCGCCGCCCGATTGCGCGCCGAGCATCTACCCGAGAGGGACTTCGGAGCCATTCCCGATCGGTCGTCTGACAATTTCGCCGACGACCTCGCCTGGCTTCTCGCGCGGCTGAGGGCCGTGGATGTGCGCGAAGTGGTGGCAGTCGACCTCAGCAAATCCTGGCTCGGCTTGTCCATCGTCCGCGTCGTGGTTCCGGGGCTCGAAGGACCCGACGATCACGACGCCTATGTGCCTGGAGAGCGGGCGCGCCGGCTGTTGGGAGGTGCGTCATGAGCGTTATCGTCTTTTGCGGTCCGACGTTGCGCGGTGAGGAGCTTGCGCCCTATCGGCATTTCGAGTTCCGCCCACCCGTCCGCCAGGGCGATCTCTACGCGGCGGCGCGAACGAAACCGAAGGCGATCGGAATCATCGACGGATATTTCGATGGCGTGCCGGCCGTCTGGCACAAGGAGGTTCTGTGGGCGCTTTCAAATGGCGTTGCCGTGTTCGGTGCCTCCAGCATGGGAGCACTTCGCGCTGCCGAACTGCACAGCTTCGGGATGTACGGTGTCGGCCGGATTTTCGAGGATTATCGCGACGGCAGGCTCACCGATGACGACGAGGTCGCACTCGTCCACGGGCCGCCCGAGACCTGCTATCTTTGCCTCAGCGAACCGATGGTGAATATCCGCGCAACGGTGGAGCGTGCATTGGCGGAAGGTATTCTGGATTCGCCCTCCGCAGATATGATCGTGGCCGCCGCGAAATCCCAGTTCTATCAGGAGCGAACATGGACGAACGTACTCGCAACGGCTGAAGAAATGCCGGCAACGGTGCGCGAACGCCTCCTTGCCTGGCTGCCAACGGGAAAGGTGGATTGTAAGCGGGATGATGCGTTGGAGCTTCTCCGGACGATCGACGATTTCATGTCCCGCGGCGAAAAGCCGGCCTCTCCGTCTTTCTCATTCGAATGGACCGAGGCTTGGGCCCGTGTGCCCTGGCTTGCCGCTTCCCAGGGCAAGGATAATGAAGGTGAAGGCGAAGCGGTCCTTGATGAGTTGCGGCTTGAGGGCGACGCCTATGCGCGGACAAGGCAGGCCGCGCTCCTGCAGGTTCTCGCCAATGAAGCGACGGCAAGAGAGGGGCTCGAGCCGCAGCGCAGAGAGATCGCCGAAGAAATCCTGGCGTTCCGACTGCCGCTCGGCATGATGCGCCAGAAGGATGTGGAGCATTGGGCCGCGGAGAACGATATCGATATAGCTCGTTTCGAGCGGCTGATGGCCGATCGCGCGGCCCTGGAAAAGCTAGCGCGGCAGCGCGATGCGGAACTGCGGCCCTGGATGCTCGATCAGCTTCGTCAGGAAAATGCCTACACTGCATTGCGCGAACGGGCCCGTGCGAAGGCGCGTTTTCGCGAGAGCGCGGAGGGTGACGCGAAAATCCCGCCGCCGATGCTGGTCTCCTGGTACTTCGGTACGCGGCTTGGAAGGGATGTGCCGTACGATCTCGCGGCCTACGTTGCCGCGATCGGGTTTCCGGACCTTGATCGGTTCTACGAATTGTTGGCGATGGAATACGCCTTATCGGTTAGAGGTGCCGAACCGGAGCGCTCTGGCGCACAACGCAAACCGCGGCTAACATGAAATATGTAGCGGCGAGCCTTGATACGGTCGGCCCCACCCGAGGGGAATAAAATTGATGAAGGGGGGCAGAAATCTAAGAGACATGGCCGGAACGCGGTTCCGGCTCTTTGCACAGGCGCCCTTCCTCGAACCGTTCCGGGACGCCGAGACAATAAGGGTGTCATCGCCCAGCGGCACGATCGGCCCCGGGCCTTCCGACGCGCGCATGTATGTCATTGATCCCATCGGCAAACCGATACCCTACGGAGAAGCGGAGAACCGTTTCGGCAGTCCTTTCTTTTTGCTTCCGCCGTGGCGGGGGCCGGTCTTTCCCCCTGCAATGCCCGATGCCGACGGCCATTTCGATCATATACCGGTGGAAAGCCCTGAATTCGAGGCCGCACATCTATTTGCCGCGGTCCGGTGGACGCTCGACATTTGGGAAGCATATTTCGGCCATCGAATCGAATGGCATTTCGCGCGTGATTTCGACCGGCTCGAACTTGTGCTCGAGCGCGGCGTGCTGGAAAATGCTTATATGGGATACGGCTTTCTGGAGACCGGATTCCATCGCGCGTCCAACGGGGATATCCACCCGTTCAGCTTGAATTTCGACATCGTGGCGCATGAAGTCGGCCATTGTATCATCTATTCGATCGTTGGCGTACCGGACCCACAAACGGCACGTGCCGAATATTTCGGATTCCACGAGTCCGCGGCCGATCTGACGGCGCTGATCGCTGCGCTGCATTTCGACTCCGTGATCGATGATCTCCTAGGAAGCACACGCGGCAATCTTTACGCGCTCAACGTTGTCAATCGGTTTGCGGAGCTGACCGGCAATGAGCAGATGCGCCTTGCAGCAAATCCGCTTACGCTCCTCGATTTCGCGGCCGGCTGGCGTGATGAACACGATCTGGCGCAGCCGTTGACCGGCGCGATTTTCGATATGTTCGTCGATATCTTCCACGAGGAACTGGTGGAGCGTGGGCTGTTCAGCGCCAGCACGGAGGACCTTTCCGACCGATTGGAAGATCACCCGGGCTATCACCGCGTCATCCAGCCGGTTTTCGACGAAACCTTCGCCGCCGATCCGGACGGATTCCGCGAAGCTCTTGTCGCGGCACGCGACGTTATCGGAACCTATTTGGCCGAGAGCTGGCGGCTGCTTTCGCCGCATCATCTGGGTTATGATGACGTCGGGCAAACACTCTTCGCCGTCGACCGGATGCTCACCGGAGGACGTTACCGGCGCATCATCGATGTCAATCTTCGCCGGCGCGCGATCGGTATGGCGCGCGTTGGACCGCGGCTGAAGCCGTCCGGCCCGGACAATCACTTCGATCTACGGCGTCTCTTCGTACCGGTACAAAGGCCGTGCTGTCGACGTCGCCTTTCCTATCGCGAACGTTTTGAAATGGCACAAGGGAGATTGTGAGATGAATCAAGTGATCAAGAGGGAATTTCAACTAGGTCGACACAGAAAAAGTTGATGAATGACTGAAGCACAAGACGCAGAACGAGTGTGTGTGGATGGCGACTAGGCGAGGTTCTTGCGTTCTAAGGGGGTTATATCAATGGCAGAGACACTACTTAGTCATTCCAGTATCTTGCTTTTCGGGCGTGTGGTAGAAGATCTTCAGGTCACGGAGCCGCCAGCCAAACCCGGAGACAAGGGGCGCACCGATCCCCGACACGGCCCTTTTCCAAAAAGTCGTATGGGGCTGCCAGGCCAGGTGGAGCAGCAACTTCGTTCGGACAAACCGTGCTTTGCCCGGATCTACGGATTCAGTTTCGAGGGATTCTACTACGATTTACCGCGACCGGTCTTGTTCCTGGTCCATGGTCCTGGGCTTCCGGCAAGTGAAGTGAAGGCCGAGATCAACGAGCCTCATCGTGCACGCGCCACACCCGAGCCCTCGCTGGGCGGTGTCGGCGCGGGAAACTTTCAGTTCGCGGACGACATCATGGTGTGGTCCTACGACAAGGCCGACTACACAATCCGCATGGACGTCGAGAGCGGCATGTTCGAACAGGTGCTGCTCGACGCCGTGCTTGGCGGGCCGGGAAGTTTCGATGCGCGGGGCGCGACCGCCCGTGGTGCAACGGTGCGCGGTGCGACGGTACGGGGCGCAACCGTTCGTGGTGGCGGAAACAGCGACTGATCAAGACCGGGGCGGTCCATAGGGATCCCACACCATGTCTATAATCGGAGTGGCGTCGGGCTCGATGACACGAAAGCCCAACCGCTCATAAAGCCTGATCGCCCGGTTTGTGCGAACAGCAGAAAGGGATACTGTTTTTCCCTCCCGTCTTGCCCGTTCCAGAAGAGCGTTGATCAATTGCGTACCGATACCACGGCCGCAGTACTCTTTGAGGAGATGGATCTGAGCGATATTGTAATCCGTATCGCGTTCGCTCACCTGCATCCAGCCGATATCCATGCCGTTGAGAATGATTATGCTGGTATCGCTGGCCTTGAAGGATCGGCGCAATGCCGCCCTTCGCGCTGCTTCGTTCCAAGAGTTGAGGCCGAGTAAAAGCGGCCGCATCACGTCGATGTAAATCGACTCAGCGAAGGCAAACTCGTCGCGTCGAGCCGGCCTCAGTTCGAATTTCTGTTCTTGCTTCATTCGATGATAATAACCCATTTCACGCTATGTCACACCGGCTTCCGTCGATGCTTTTACATAGATGCAAGTCTATGCAGTCGCAGCGACATCGGTGATGTGCTAATAACCTGTGGCGACTTCAAAGAAGCCAGATCATGGGTAAGAGTTTACAATCCAGTTTGACTGCCTCTCGGCTCTCAGCCGTGCTCTATGCGGATATTCATGGCTATACCCGCCTCGTGGAGCAGGACGAAGCGGGAACGGTCGAGCGCCTGACACGGTCGCTTGCGATGATCCGCAATCTCATCGGCGATTATGGTGGCGCTGTCGTGAACACGGCCGGTGATGGGTTGGTGGCAGTCTTTCCCAGTGTCCGCCAAGCTTTGCATTTTGCCATAGAAATGCAGCGGGAGCTGTCGCGAGAGTCCACATGGTCCGGTGGGCGGGAACCGCTCGCATACCGGGTCGGGATCACGATAGGCGACACGATCTCCGGCGAAGATGGAGTCTACGGCCACAGCGTCAACCTGGCGGCCCGCATCCAGGAACTGGCAGAACCCGGAGGGATCTGCATCAGCGACACGGTTTACCAGACCGTGAGGGATGGCTCTCAACTAACGCTGCGGTCGCTTGGCAAGAAAAAGCTGAAAAACATCTCCTCGCCAGTCGAGGTCTACGCCGTGGATCTTGCCTCTGCGCCTTCACACCTCGACCCGGTCCCGCTTTCTGCGTCACCCTTTGCGGCGAGTCGACTGGCACCCGATGCTTCCCTTGCGGTGCTCCCGCTGGAGAATGTTTCCGGTGATCCCGCCGACCTACATCTCTGTCAGGGTATCGTCGCCGACCTCATCACCCATCTCAGCCGATTCCGCGACCTGATGGTGATTGCGCGCCATTCGACTTTCCTCGCGGCCGCCAGCCTCAAGTCATTGCGCGAGATCGGGCATCAACTTGGGGTCCGATATCTGCTCTCGGGCGGCTTCCGGCGCATGGGGAAGGGAATTCGGATTACCGTTGACCTTATCGAGGCTGAATCGGAGAATATTGTCTGGTCTGAACGTCATGACGGTTCGATGGCGGATGTTTTTGCCTTCCAGGATGACGTCACGGCCACTGTCGCATCACGGGTGGCACTTCACATCGACGCGGCGGAAAGGCGTCGACTTTCCGCGCAAGCCTATCCCAGCATTTACGCCTACGGACTCATACTGCGAGGGTTGGATCTCAGTTTCCGTTTCCGGGCAGAAAGCAATTTACACGCGCGGCGACTGTTTGAACAGGCGCGCGACATCGATCCGCACTATGGCCGAAGCTATGCCGCGATCTCGCGCACGCTCAATTTTGATTGGCGGTACAACTGGGTCAATGATCCCGACAGCGCCTTGAACGAAGCGCTCAAGCTGGCCAAGCTCGCCGTTGAGTACGATAATCTTGATGCGCGTGGCTACTCGGAAATGGGGATGGCTCACCTCTACAGAAAGGAGCATGACGAAGCGTTGGCGGCCTATGAGCACGCGTTGGAACTCAATCCAAACGATGCGGATCTGTTGGCGGAGGCGGGCGACTGCCTTGCGTATGTCCGGCAAGGAAAGCGTGCCGTAGAACTGCTGCAAAGGGCGATAAGGCTCAACCCTTACTGCCCGGATTCCTATTTTTGGTATCTGGGTGATGCATATTTCCATGACGGCGAGTACGAAAAGACGATCCAGACCGTCAGCAGGATGCGGGATCAATCCGAAGGACATCGGTTGATGGCGGCGAGCCATGCATTGCTCGGCGATATAGCCGAAGCCCAACGTCATGCGCAGGCAGTCATGAAAGTCCATCCGAACTTCACGATCGAGCATTGGCGCAAGGTTCCGCCGCTTAGACACGCTGAAGATCTGGAAGTCTTGGTCGAGGGCCTTCGAAAGGCCGGGTTGCGTTAGGTTTCCCGGCATCCCAACGAGGTTGTGCTTACCGAACAGATGCGCTCGCACGAAGCAGAGGCGAATGAGAAGAAAACGATATTGGAACTCTCTTCGCTTCGGCTGGATCTTGACCACCTTCGCGCCCGGAATTGACATACGGGGTGCAGAAGGTGGCGCAGAATCACTTGGCAAGCACATGCCGGGTGATGAGGAAATGGCCTTTAAGCTTTATCTGCAGTTGGCTGATTGCGACGGCAGAAGACCCTGAGGAGAGATCGCGCGAAGGTTTGAGGTTGTCGCGGATCGCTGCTGTAGCAAAGGGCCTCTCCCGCCAGCGACATGTTTCGGAAACAATGAAACGGCGCGCGGCGGGCGGCCCGCCATCTGCCAAATCTCCGCGGGTCAGAGTGACCGCTGCTCCGGGTCCCATGCCGGATCATCGACGCCGATGCCGACGAACCAGCGGAACAGCCGGTCGTATTCCAGCCGCTCCATCCAGAGCCGCTCAGAGCAGATCACCGCCTCAAAAGCATTGCCAGTCGTGCCCTGTTGCGCCAAGCTGCAAGGGAACCACTTTGCTAGGGGAACGTGGTGACGCAACCGCGGGCGGCCGAAAGCGATACGGAGGTTCTGGGGAGCATCGCCGAACGTGACATGTCATAATCCGGAAATGGACTTTGCGTGTCCCGAATTTCTCCTGAGACATTTCCAGGCTGAAATGCGCATCTAATGGCATTTCCTCGTGTAGATGCGTAGGTTGGATGTTGCGGCTGCGCCATAGTCCGAGCTTACTTTTTGCCACGTGGGGGAGTATCAGAAAGTGGTTGATTTCGCCGTGATGACGACCAGAGAAATGGCCGATTACATCAAGACCGTATGGTCTAGCGAACACGTCATCAAAAAGCGCGGCAGGCGCCCGGTCCAGGGAATCAGATCCGTGAACAGCACCGATCTGCCCGAAAAGCTAAATCGACTTATCAATCAGATCCTGGCTTCGGAAGAGGTGTTCGACCTGCCGGGCCTTCCTGGAGAAAGTAACACCACCCTCGCGTCCGAGGTGCCCGGAAAGATGCGATCGTACCACGGAAATATCGACGGTTGGTTACCTGATGCCGACTACACCAAGATGACGACGAAAGGCCGAAAATACGCCGCCTACATCAGCGAATTCAAGGGCCAGCCTAACAACCTGAAAGGCAAGTCCGGCGGCGGTACAGGGCAGACCGGCTATATCGAATACACGGCGGTTGGATGGCGGCAAGCCGGACAGCACGGTCGTCTCGTCTACAACTACTACGAAGACAAGATGTACCTGACCTTCCACTATCAGACGGAATGGTTTGGCAAAGGCGAAAACGTTTTCGTGCTGATCAACTGGCAACTCGGGCTGGGGAAGAAAAGCCCTGGCACCACCTCTGCCAAAGCCGCACATGTCTGGGCCCTCAATTCTGTAGATGGTTGATGATCGCATCCCGCACAGAGGCGGACGAGCCCCTGTTTCGCCTTTCAGCACGCTATAACTTTAGAGGAGACCGCGTTCATGCCGATCGGAATCAGCCTGTCATTAAGCGGATATAAGCGCTTCATCACGCAGCTGCGCGGGGATCTGAGGGCGAATGCGCACGGCTGGTGTCTCGTCAACACTCCCGAAGGCCTGGTGCTGCACATCAATCGGCATGACCAGTACATCAAAAGACTGGGCGGGAGCTTCAACTACGATCTGACCGCGAACCAGAGACGCGACGAAACTCATTACAGCAACATGGGTGGCAAAGACAGACCGGTCACGGCGCAATCGTTGAAAGATGCACTTGAAACACTCGCACGGGGTGGGGATTATGATGCTATCGGTCCACATTTGCGCCAAGTCTGCCTGTTGGCATCGGAAGCCGCGCGATCCCAGATCATTTATCGGTGTATTCTGAAGTTGCTGGAAGGAAAAGGCAGATCCGTTTCGGTTGCCGACTTCGATGGCTTGTCGCTGAACTACAGCTCGACCAAAGCGGCAAGCTTCATCAACGGGTTCTTTACGCTGGACAGCGAGCACTACGCCCGCAATGCAAGCAACCCTAAAGTGGCTTTAGCGCTCAATAAGCTTTCGGCAAAGCTCGGAAGGGATGTTCTCGGATAACGGCTGAAAATTCGTATTACGACAGGATCGTATCCAGAGCGTACGGACAAGCACATGGCGAGACGCGCAACCCGAATGGTCCGATGAACAAATTGCGGTTACTCCTGTCGAACCATCCCTTCTTCGGAAAACTTTCCGAAACGGCATTGGAGCAGGTGCTAGCGGCCTGCCGGCAGGAAGCGTTCATGGCCGGCGATGTACTTCTACGGCAGGGCGAGGTCAGCGATTCGGCAATCGTGATCCTGGAAGGCACGGTCGAGGTCGTGGCGCAGACGACATCGGGCTCGGTCTGCTTGGCGACGATCCGCGAGCAGGCACTGCTGGGCGAGATAGGCATCCTCGCGAACCTCCGGCGGACAGCAACGGTCCGCGCCATCGAGCCGGGTTGCCTGTTGAGGATCGGGAGAGACCAGTTCAACAGCATTGCGGAAGGCGAGCCGCAGGTCCTGCGCTATGTCATCGGCCAACTCGGCGGCCAGATCCGCGCCTTCAACACGGCCGTTGGTGTCTACACAGATGCGCTCGCGGCGCTCGAGCGGGAAGAATTCGACAGCGAGATGCTGGAGAACCTCAACAATCCCCCGGCTGAACTGGTGAATTTCGCCGCGACCTTCAAGAAGATGGCGCGGCAGATCGCCTTGAAGCGCCAGCATCGCGAGGAGATGGCCAACGCAACGGCGATCCAGCGCGCCATGCTGCCGCAGCCGCTGCCGCAGGATCTCTCCCGACGCGCCGAGTTGTTCGCCGCCATGCGGCCCGCCCACGACGTGGGCGGCGACTTCTACGATGCGTTTTTTGTCGACGAGGATCGGCTGGCCGTGACGATCGGTGACGTTTCCGGCAAGGGTGTGCCCGCGTCCCTGTTCATGGCAGTTTGCCAAACGACGATACGCATGGCCCTGCGGGAGGAGCCGGACGATATCGGGCGCGCCCTTGAACGCGCCAACGGCCTACTGGAGGCTGAGAACACGACATCAACATTCGCGACCTTCTTCGGAGCAATCGTCGATCTGCGCACAGGGCGCATGAGCTACACCAACTGCGGCCACAACCCGCCGATCCTTCGCCGTTGCGATGGCGGGATGGAAGAGTTGGCATCCGAAGGCATCGCACTTGGTGTCCTCAGTCCGGCCGGCTACACGACGAGCGAAACGGTGCTCCACCGCGGAGACCGACTGCTGCTGTTTACCGACGGCATAACGGAAGCTCACGATGCAAAAGGAGCGCTTTTCGAGGAGGAGCGGTTGAGAGCCGCGTTCGACAAGCACCATAAGCTTGACGCTCGCGCTTTCGTCGAGGGAATATTGGCCGAGACTGAGGCCTTCGCCGGCAATGCGCCACAGCACGACGACCTCACCTGTCTTGCACTGACTTTTCTCAGTGCGAGTGCCGGGCCGGCTACATGAACAGAACGACCAATATCGCGACAT
The DNA here is from genome assembly GCF_042660605.1 of Nitratireductor sp. GCM10026969. Taxonomy (NCBI): domain Bacteria; kingdom Pseudomonadati; phylum Pseudomonadota; class Alphaproteobacteria; order Hyphomicrobiales; family Phyllobacteriaceae; genus Nitratireductor; species Nitratireductor sp. GCM10026969. The sequence continues at coordinate 108,607 of NZ_JBHSUM010000001.1, read as the reverse complement.
ACGTAAGGTGGTGCATCAGCTGATCGAGCCCGATCATGCGCCAGAAAAAAGCGGTGTCGCCGTTTCCGGTGCGGCGGCCGATATATTCCTTCACCCAATCGATGTGGTAGTGCACAACGAACTCGGCAACGAGGATCGCCGCGCCCAGCAACAGCGGCGGCGCGATCACCAGGAGCGCGAGGAAAGTGCCGCCGACGTGCAGCCCCGCATGCAGGAAGCCGCCGGGATGTCCGTAGGTGCCCTTGTTCCTGAGCTGGTACGGCGTCTGGAAGACGAAATCGAACAGGAAGTGCTTCACCTCCAGGATCACGAGAACAATCAGAGCCGATATCGTCATGATCCTGCCTTCCACCTTTCATCACCCAACGCACCGGCACTGCGCCGCACGGCGATCCCGGTCTATTTCTGCTCGGCCACGAAGACACCGTCCCAATCGGCGCCTGGCGGGTCCTGCCGCATTGCCGAAAGCCGCCGTGCATAAAAATCGTAGAGCTTGTTGAGTGAGACGGGCGCAGCGCGGCGAGTGTGCGCGAGCGCGGCCTCCGCGGCATCGACTTCAGCCCGCCTGTAATGCGCCAGGAAACGGCCGTGTGCGGCCGCGAACGCCTCGAATGCCGGCGTGTGCGCCTGTGCGGCGTCGCCGACAAGGACGTGCAGCGGTACAGGTTCCTTCCGGCCCACCACCCGCACCAGATCGGCTTCGACAAAGGCCAGATCGGCCGCGCCCCGCCGTGTCTCTTCGGTGACGAGAATGGTCACGCCGTATTGCTTGGTGAGGCCCTCCACCCTGGAGGCGAGATTGACGCTGTCGCCGATAGCCGAATAGCTGAAGCGCTGCGCCGAGCCGAGATTGCCCACACAGCAGGGGCCGGTATGAAGACCGATTCCGACCGTCAGACCGTGGCCCGACCTCCGGTTCAGGGCTTCGACGGCATCGAGCATGTGAAGCGCGGCAAGACAGGCTTTGCGCGGATGATCGGCGATGTCGAGGGGCGCGTTCCAGAAAGCCATGATCGCATCACCGATATACTTGTCGATCGTCGCTTCCGATTCGAGAAGAACATCGGTGGCAGGCGTCAGGAAGTCGTTCAGGAGCCGGGTCAGCGCATCGGGATCGAGGTTCTCGGACAAACTCGTGAATCCGCGGATATCGGAGAACAACACGGTCAGGTCCCGCATTTCCCCGCCCAGCCGCAGCGTCCCGGGGTTGTTGGCCAGCCGACCCACGAGAGAGGGCGACAGGTAGCGGCCGAAGGCGCCGCGGATGAAACGCTTTTCGCGATCCGTCATCAGCAGGAGGACGGGCATAGTGACTGCGAATACGCCCAGGACGGCACCGCCGGGCAAGATCGGGCTGATCAGCAGGTGGCCTCGGCTGAACGACAGCCACGACAGTCCAACGGCGGCGGCCAACAGCGCCACCGCCGCAAGGCTGCTGACCAACGCGCCGGCGCGCCACTCCACCCCCAGAATGACCAGCCCGAACAGCAGGGCAAGGAAGAGTTCCGCCCCTCGCACCCAGTCAGGCCGGGTGAGAAACACCTGCCCCATGATCTGGTCGATGATCTCGGCGTGCACGCGCACGCCTGCCGTGGCCTCCTGAAATGGCGTGGCGACGATGTCGCGCAGGCCGACGGCGCTGGTGCCGATGAGGACAATGTGCCCGTCCACTGCCGACCGAAGCGCTTCCTCATCGCGGCGTCCGAGAAGTGCGGCGGCGGAAACGGTCGTCATCTCCGGCATTCCGGAATAATAGATTCGGAACTGCCCCTGCGGCCCCGTCGGCATGGCCAGAGCACCGGCCTTCAGCGCGGTCATGGCCGTGTGGCCGGTGTCCGTCTCCCGGCTTGCGCCGGTGCTGCGGACGACGAAGGAGCCGCCCCCCTGCGCAACCCGGAGAGCCTCGATAGAAAGCGACGGATAAAGATTGCCTTGCGCGGTCGCCAGGAGCGGGAGAGAACGCACGACACCGTCGTTGCTCAGCGGGAACGAGAAGAAGCCGAGGCCCGCAGCCTGCCGTTCCAACACCGGCAGATTGGCGACGCCGCCGCGGAAGGCGGGAAGATAGATTGTCGGATCGACGCCACCAAACGCAAACCCCGCTTTGGGCGGCGACAGGGGAGCCCCGGTTTCGTCGCTGATCGCGATTCCGGCCACCACAGGGTTGCGCGCAAACGCCTCGGCGAGTACCGCATCATTGTCGGGCATGGTCGCGTCCTGCGGAACCGTGACCGAAACACCGGCGTCCTTCAAGGCGGCGATGGCGCGCGCAGGCGACATGCGGTCGGCTTCGGAAAACACCATGTCGAAAGCGATTGCCGCAGCTCCGAGCTCGCCGAGGCGGTCCACGAGCGCGGCGATCGTCGTGCGCGGCCAAGGCCATTGCCCGATCTCGGTGATCGAGGATTCATCGATATCGACAACCACCACGGGGGCGCCGGCCTGCATTCTCGGCTGCAAACGCTGATAGGCGTCGAAAACAAGGTTTCCGAGATGGTCGGAAAGCCGCGGAGCGGACGCCGCGGCGATGACAATGGCGGACAGCGTGAGGAGTCCGGCGATCCACAGGAAGAATGCCTTGTGGCGGTTTCGCGCCATGCTTCCTTCAGACAGGTCCAAGCGATCCCCCAAACGCACACTGCACCATTGCCGGGCGATGCTCCCCCTCCTCTCCCCCGGTGGCGACACTGTGCCTATTGCGGCGTACCCAACGAGGTTCTTTCTCCCGCAAAGACCCCATTGGCCTGCCAGTCACTCCCCGACTCGAAAGCGTCAAAACTGCCGATAACGCCGGCGGCCACGTCGCTGCCATTGTTGACAAACGCTCCATTGGCCGATCCGTACACAAAAGGTTCCATTCCCGACAGGCTGCCCTCGAACGTCGCCGTGTAAGGGCTGCCGTAGACTTCGCCGCTGAAGCTGCGCCCGTCGAAATCGTCGATCGAAAGGTTTCCGGAACGGTCACCGAAAGAATAGTTCAAGGTCATGTCGCCTGCCGCCACATAGGCGTTTCCACCCGACATCACATTGCCGACCGCCATACCTTTGTATGTGGCGCCGGCGTTGGAGGATTCGAGGTTTTCGAGATCAGCGGCTTGGGCCAGGTCGCCGGCGACCCAGGTTCCCATGTGGACCGAGAACCGTCCGCTTTCCGTCGGCGGATCCCCTGAGACGGTCTCGACCTGCGTTCCCCACCAGCCCCACTCCAAAAAATCGCAGGAACTGCATAGATGGTCCGAGGAGACACCCATCTTCGCCAGATCTGTGTTGTTCCCCGAGACGATATAGGTGCCCGCCTCCTGATCCTGGCGCTGATAGACGTCATCGGCCGAAGATCGCTGCACTCGTGTCCTGGTCGGATCGGAGTTGGCCGTCGCGGCGAACGTATCGTCATCGACATAGGCCGAATCGCCGTTCTGGGTGTTGCCGTCGATGCCGTCGCCGAACGCCACCGTCAGCCCCTCGGGCGCACCGACGTCTTGATAGCCGAGCGGCATGGAGATCGTGATCGACCCGCCGATGGACTTGCTGGCCGTATCGAAGGCGATCGTCATGTCCTGCGGACCGGCGCTTCGGCCCAAAATCCGATCGCTGACTGTGACACCGTCGCCCGCATCGTACACAGTTTCCACGAGACCTGCTGCAAATCCCTGGTACGTCCCCGTCAGAGAACGCCCGGGGCTGGCAACGCGGTTTTCCAGGTTGCCGACGTGGATTGTCGAAAAATCCTGACCGGCGAGATACGCGTCGGCCGCTGAATCGTAGAAATGCCCCGCGTCGGCCTGGCTGTCGCTCACGACGAAGTTTTCCCCGTTCCGGCCAAAGATCGCGGTACCGGCACTTCCTGCCAGAGCGGCCGCAGTGCCGAAATATTGATACGAGCGCTCGTTGGAAAAGACACGGTAGCTTCCGCGCCGGTCCAGGGTAAAGCCACTCCCGTCACCAGCCAGAGCACCGACATTGACGCCGATTGCGCTTTTCTGGCTCGCACCCGCACCGTCTAACATGATCCAGGTTTGCAGGACACGCCCGCTCCCATCCCCGCCAGCGGTGGGCTCGACCAGCAGAAAATCAGATATTGTCGCCGTGGAAAAATCGAGATTTGGGTGGTTGGTCACGAAAGGCACGCCGACCCCCTGGATCGGATCAGGCGTGAGACTGTAATGCCTGACACCGCCGCCGGCGAAATTCGCGGTCAAATCCGTGGGGGTCCCGGTTATGGCGTAGAAGGGATTGCTCGGATCCCCATCGATGGCTAGGAGATAGGCTGCGAACCCATAAGGTCCGCTATAGGCGCGTCCCGACAAGGTGCCGAAAGGTGAGCTAATCGGCCCCACCGCGTGGCTTGTGAAGCTTGCACTGTCGTAAACTGGAAGTGTTATCGCTCCCTGTGCCAAGGACCCGGTGCCCTCACCTGCCCCCTCTTCCACCGTGAGCACCAGCGTCTGATCGGAATCGGCAGACCCGCCGACGATTCCATCTCCTGCCGCCCCAGATGGGGACGTCAGGACCCGTAGCGACACCTGTTCGGAGGGCGGTGGTGGTGGCGGTGGTGGCTCCTCGCCTTCATTGTCGTCCATCAGATTCTCCACCACCCGGCGTATGACGTCACGTCCCCCATCGTCGACCACGCGGTTGCGCTCGGGCCGAGGCGTAGGGATCGGCACGAAATCGAGTTGCAGCGGGAGTTCGGAATTGTTTGCCGGAACCTTGCTTGCCGCCACCATGTCGTCGGTCGGGGGCAACGGAGCGCCGCCACCTTCGCCGCCGCGGCCGGAGATTAAGGCCTGGAAGAAGCCCGTCCAATTTGGTGGCGTGCGGACGATCCGGACCGTTCCCGAATTTTCGATGACGATCGAATAGCCCGCCTTGTAGAGTCTCGCAGGCGTACCTCCCGGCTGCCAAAGGGTGAGGCCTTCGCCGAAACGCAGGTCGATATGCGACGGCATGTCGTCGCCGGCAGGTTCGAAGACCATGTCGACGATGGCACCGCGGATACCGACGGTACCGACCGGCGTCTCCAGGTTTACACCATCCGGTGTCTTCGAGGTTACGCCGCCGATAAAGCGGAACACGCCCCTGCCCAGTGATGCGCTGATACTGGCCGTGTTTGCGTCGGGGTCGTAGACGAAGGAGTCGATCGTGAGCTCCGAGCCCGGCCCGACGGTGAAGGTGGTCCCATCAGCAAGGAGAACCTGCAGTAGTCCGTCGGTGTCGGTCTCAATTCGTTCATTGTGTATGATTTCGTCGCCAAGCGTGATGGTGCGAACACTCCGTTGCGGCGGGGTCCCGCGGGTGTTCTGGTTTACGGCTGCCGCCACTCCGGCCGTCTGCGCGGAAGCGGTCTGCGGCATGAGGGCCAGGCAGAAGGCCGTCAACAGATATGTGCTTGCCCGCCGCATGATCTTTCCTAAAAGCTCTTCATGATCGCCAACGATGCGCTGACATTGTCGAATGTGTAAATCTCGTGGTTTGAGTTCACGTCACGGTAATCGAGGACGGCCTGCAACGACCATGTCCGGCGGAACGGAACGGTCAGGGCCGCACGTACAAATGTCTCGACGTCGTGTTGGGCCTGCGCGCCGATCAACATGTCCGGCTCGTCATAACTGCGGTCGAGGATGCCGGCGGCAAGGCTCGCCGCCCACGGGCGCGTGCCGCTGCCGAGCGGCGGATCGAGCAGATAGGTCCCGCCAATGGTGGCACCGACTTCCCAGTTGCTCTTGTAGGCGCGGTCGGCATCGTGTCGCTCGCCTTCGGCGGAAGCGAAAACGAACAAGCGGTTCGTCAAGTGATGGCGCACCCTGCCGAACATGCGCATGCTGCTGCCGCTGCGGTGCGAGGCCGTGGGACGCAACGTCGTGTCGTGATAGTCGTCGTAGCGGTACTCGAAACGCAAATGGCCTTGCGTGTCGTGGGTGAAAGCCTTGTCGAGTCTCACCCCAATCCCGGTGCTCGTGCGGTAGGTGTCGCCTCGCAGCGCGACACCGCCGAGGATGCCGTAGATACCCAGATCGGTTTCATCGAAGCCGAAGCGGTCCAGGCTGACGACCGGTCCAAAGGTCAACTCCGCCAGGGCGGTGTTGATGTCGTCATGGTCGTCGTAGAGTGCGCCGTAGGTCGAAAGCTCGACCTCGAACCGGTCGCCTTGCGACGGAAGCTGACGCGAATAGTGGAAGTGACCCGACAGGAACCCATTGGCATCGGGATCCGCGGTCGCGGCGTCGTTCAGCCGGAAATCCAGCCCGTTCAGGCTGACGATGTCGCTCTGCGCGCCGCCGTTGGCGTTGGACTGATAACGCACGCCGGCGGCAACCGTGCCGTTGAAGCGGTGCACCGACGTGCGTTTTCGGATCGCTTTGAGATATGGCTCCACCTTTGCGACGACCGCAGGCGGCACATTCGGCGCCTCGAGCGCGGCGCGCAGATAGCTGTTCGCCAACTGGTACGAACCCATTCGGAAATAGAGGATGCCCAATTCCAGTTGCAGGCGCGGCACGCCGGGCGCAAAGATCAGCATACGCTCCAGTGTCGAAACGGCGGCCTCTAGGTCGCCGGCGCGCGAGGAGAGCGCAGCATATTCGAAGGCGATATCGAGATTGGCCGGATCGGCCATCATCCTCTGGAACAGAGCTTGGCGGCGCGCCTCGATTGAGGCGTTGGCGCCAGGCTCACCTTGCGGCGGGATATCAATAGGTTCCTGCGCCTGCGCGGCAGTGTGGTGCCCGAACAGGCCCAGAGCGATGGCGAACCAGAGGTTCGCGACCATGACCACACGCAATATTGAGAAACGGCGCGACGTCGCATCCATTACGTATTCCGGCCGGCACAGGATACCCACTATCGCCTGTTTAAAACGTGAGGTCCGCACCGATACGGAGCCGTCTTGATCATCGATGCCGGGAATCGCTGACCACATGCCCCCCTCTTCGGCCGCAGTTTCGCGGCTCACAAGTCGTTTTCGGTTATTTCCCGCCCGATGTCAAAGATGCGGTGCGGTTGCTCACCTGATTACTCATTCGGAACCGTTCGTGGCGGTTACCGCTACCCGCAGCGTCAAAAGCGAATGTGCAACAGTGAAAAATCGTCGGGAAGCGGGCCATCGCTGTTGAAGGAGCGAACCCACTCGAGAATGGCTGAGGGCTGATCGCTCGTCCCCGCGGCGAAGGCAGCGAGATGCTCGACCGTCAGCATGTCACCGTCCGGCCCGTTGACCTCGAACGTACCGTCGCTGAGAAGCAGAAGCTTGTCCCCCGGTTCGATGCGCCTCACGGCGCTTTCGAACGCCACACCGGGAAATGCGCCGATCGCCATTCCGCCAAGTGTCATCAGCAGGCTTGCCGCCGTAGAGCCGTCGGCATGGCGCAAATGGATGGCCGGCGGGTGCCCGCCTGTGGCATAGCGCAACTCCCGCGACGCTCGGTTGTGGACGCCGTACCAGATGGTGAAGAACATGTTGCTCTGCTTTTCCATCGGGAACATGTCGTTGAGCGCGGAGAGAACCGCCGACGGTTCTCGGAAATCGGCGTTTGCCAATGCCGAGGAGCGAAGCACGTTAATGACGGCCGCCGAGAGCAGCGCAGCGCCCACGCCATGGCCGCAAACGTCGATGAGGTAGAAGGCGAAGTGGTCGTCGTCGATCTGATGATAACCGAACGAATCGCCACCCAGTTCGGTCGACGGCACCAGAAGCCAATCGGTAGCCGGCAACTGCGTTCGCTTTTCGGGCAAAATTGAGAACACGTAACGGGTCGCGTCCTTCAACTCCGCCTCCAGCCGTTGCTGTGTACGTTCCAGCAACATGTTTTTCTCCGCCAGCTGGTCTTCGACCGCCTCGCCGTGTTCGAGCATCGCGTCATAGAGAAGCTTGACGTCGTCAAGTTCGGCCTTCAGACGGGTAACCTCCCCGCGCAGACGCAGAACCTCCGCTTCCGGATCGTCCGGCATCCCCTCATCGGTTCGGTTTTGTTCTGGAGAGCGATTCATGATCGTACTTTATCCAGTCCCGGAACACCTAAAGCAAGCGAATGACGGTAATCGGGCTTGATCTGCCTCGAATACCTCCCTTATCGTCTGCTTGGGAAGAGTCGGGGGCAGAACTTTTCCAGTAGTGATCGAAATATGTGCAGCGGTGAAGCGCCCCGGAGGCCGCTTTCGCCGGCTCTGTGCCGGAAAATGGGCTTGTGGGGGAGCGGTGGAATGAATCCATGACAAGCGATTTGCACGGAAATGCAGCGGCAGAAAGCTTTGAACTGCTGGTGAAGGTAAGCATGGATATGGAGGTCTTCTCCTCGAACTGGGCTTATTGCGACAGGCTTTCTTCCTACATCGCAAAGATGATCAGTCACAACAGGACCGACTCGCTGCTTTATTCGAACCTCTTCTCTTCGGCCCTCAACGAATTGCTGGAAACGGCGCACCGGGCCCATGGACGCGGCGAATTCGTCTGCAGCGTTTCGCGTCGTGCCGAGAAGGACCTGATCGAACTTAAAATTCCCTGCGATGCAGCGGGATCGCACTTCTACCGTGAGGCGATGTCGCGACTTTCACAACCCGATGTGGGCGAGCAATACCGCGCAGCACTTTTCTCCGACGGCCCCCTCGATCCGTCGATCGGGCTGCTGGAGCTGGCGGTGGACTACAGGGCGCGGTTGGCCGTTGAGCCGGCTGAGGAAAGTGCCGTTCGGCTGTCAGCGGAACTCTCTCTGGAGGAAGATGAAGGCTGATGTCGGAGGCGACAGCTCAAACGTTCAGAGTCAGTTTCGACGAGAACAACCAGGAATTCTCGATCGTCGGCTCCATGCGCCCGCAGCACGAGCGGGACCTCGCCGGCTGCGTCAAGCTTTTCGAGCAGTCGCTGCAATCGGTGCGCGGCACGCTCTATGTCAATGTCAAAAGACTGGTGCGGCTGAACAACATCGCCTTCCGGGTCCTGGCGAACCTGCTGCTGAAAGCAGGCGGGGAGCGCGACGATCTGAAGATTTCCGTCATCACCTCGAGCGTGGTCGGGTGGTCGACACGCAAGTTCAACGCACTCAGCGACATCCGTCCGAACATCGTGATCGAGGAGTATGATAACGAGTTCTATCCGGGCCAGGCGTTTCTGGAGGAAGGCGGCTTCATCCCGATCCTGCGCACGCAGACGAAGATGACCTGGCGACATGAACGCGGCATCCTTCCACGTCATGGGCTGAAGCCGGGCGTGGTGATGGCCGACATCTGCTGCGGTATCGGCGACTTCGCGGTACTGGCCTTCAAGGAGTTCGCACCCGCACGCATTGTCGCGCTCGACCACTCGAAATCGAGTCTCGCCTATGCACGGAAAGTGGCGGCGGACTTCGGCATCCAAGGCATCGAATACGTCTATGGAGATGCCTCGGAGATGCTGTTGGAGGAGAACCAGTTCGATTTCGTCACATGTCGGCATTCGCTGCAGGTGTTCGACCGCCCTGAGCTGATTCTCAAGGAGTTGCTCCGCATCTGCAAGCCAGGGGGCCGCGTCTACATCACCAACGAAAAGAACTCCCACTGCCTGGGCGAGCCGCGTGGCGAGTCGATCCAATGGACATACAACGAGGTCGCCAGGGTGTGGGCGCACTTCCAGATGGACATCGAATTGGGCCCAAAGAGCCGTCGCTATCTGCTCGATGCCGGGTTCGAGAACGTCATGATGGAATCTTTCATGGTGACCAATCTGGATGGCGACCCGCAGGACTTCGCCGACATCATCCGGTCATGGGAGCGCGTCTATGCTGGGGAGATGGCGGTGCAGCGCGGTGACACGCCCGAATTCATCGAGCGCTTCCGGCAGGGCTTTCAGGACCATGTCTTCGCTGCGCTTCACCCGAAGGGTTATGCCGGATGGCCGATCTGGGTGGCTTCGGGGCGTAAACCCCTATGACCGATACATCCAATACGCTTGCCGCGAAATCGCGCTGGAGCGGTCTCTCGCTCAACAGCTTTCGCGCCAAGTTCATCCTCGTGGTCGGTGCCGCGGTGCTGTTCGACCTGGTGCTTGCCGGTGGTGTGGCCATCTGGAACGTGCAGAACCTTTCACGTGATGCAATCCGCACGGTGCGCCACGGCCTGTCCGAGGCGTCGCAGGAATATCTCGAAACCTATATCGAAACGACGACCCGCCGTGCCGACCTCCTTCTGTCGCAGGTTCACGCTGAGGTCACCGGGCTCGCGAACTCGACCCAAATGCTCATAGACCTGCCGCGAACGCGCTCCGCAATCGGAGGAATTGTCGAGAGTCACCCCGCGTTGCGTGACGAACTCGTCTATAACCGGCAGAAGGGCTGGGCTCAGAACGAGCAGGGGCCGTCCGTCGTCAGCGTTTGGGGCTATTTGCTGGGCGCGGACGGAACACCGCTGCCGGAGGTCGCGGAAGAAATCCACCAGAGTTCGGCCTTCAATTTGGTTGCGCCGTCGCTGATGAAGACGGGGGCCGCCAAGCTGCAGCTCTACTATGTCGGTCCGAAAGACCGACCCATCATGCGTACCACCCCGTATACCGATCAGGCACAGACCTTCGACCGACTTTACCCTGGGCACAACGAAGCCAATTTCTGGGATTTCTTCTTTCCGGGCGTCTACGAGGGATGGCAAGGATGGCTGGCGGATCCGGATTCGCGCCCGGTCGCCTCGGACATCGTCACCACGGCTCCCTATGTAGACGCCATAACGGGGGCGCTGATCGTCAGCTTCTTTCACCCCCTGTGGACACAGGACCGCTCCGACGTGGCGGGCATGGTGGCGGCCGACATAACGCTGGACCAGCTGGCTGGCCTCGTCGAGAGTGTTGAGATTGCCGACACCGGTTTCGGCTTTCTTGCAATGTCGGACGGCAACATCATCACCACCACTGAGGAGGGCGTCCGGACACTCGGCCTGGTATCCAGCGACGTGACCGGCCAGGGCGTGACCGGCGTCGCCCGCTCCCTGCGCGCGAGCACCCAGCCGGAAGTCGTCTCGCTGGAGCTGCCGCAGGACAGCGGGACGCGGATCACGACCATACACCTGGAGGAGAATGGTGAGGAGGTGCCCTATACGGTGGTATTGCGCCGCCTCGCCCCGACGAATCTCTGGGACGGCGGTGGCATCGTCGAGGAAACGATGAGCCTGGGCTTCGTCGTGCCCGAACGGGAGATCTATGCGGCACTTGCCGCGGCCCAACAGGATATCTCCGACGCGACTGACCGCATCCTCAAGTGGCAGCTTGCCGCATTCGTCATCTGCCTCCTCATCGTGTTCATGGCGGTCTATGCGGTGTCGGGGCGGATCACCGCAGGGCTCAGCGCGCTTGCCGATGCAGCCAATCGGCTCCAGCGAAAAGACTATTCCGTCCGCGTGGAGATCCCTACTCGCGATGAGGTCGGTGCTGTCGGCGTGGCCTTCAACAAAATGGCCGAAGAGATCAGGTATCACACCGAGAATCTGGAAAAGGCCGTCGAGGAGCGCACACACGAGCTCGCTGCGGCGAACGAGGAGATCACCGCCCTCAATGCAAAGCTCAAGTCCGAGAATCTCCGCCTGGGTGCGGAGTTGGACGTCGCCCGCCATATCCAAATGATGGTCATTCCCAAGTCGGCGGAGTTGGGGGCAATTCCGATGATCGAGGTCGCAGGCTACATGGAGCCTGCCGACGAGGTCGGAGGCGATTATTTCGACGTGCTGCAGAGCGGATCCCGGGTCAAGATCGGCATCGGTGACGTTACCGGTCACGGCCTCGAAAGCGGCGTCTTGATGCTCATGGTCCAATCGGTCGCACGGGCGCTGCAGGAAAAGGGCGGCGGCGATCCCAAGGAATTTCTGGAAGTCCTAAACCGCGCCATCTTCAAGAACATCGAGCGCACCAAGACCGACAAGCACCTCTCCTTGGCATTTCTGGATTACGAGGACCGCCGCATCACGCTTTCAGGCCAGCATGAGGAAGTATTGGTGGTACGTTCTGACGGCGAGGTCGAGCGTATCGATACGATGGACCTGGGCTTTCCCATCGGCCTCGAAAGCGACATCGGACCGTTCGTGCGGACACATGACTTCCGGTTCGACAATGGTGATATCATCATATTGCACACGGACGGCATCACCGAAGCGGAAGGCGCCGACGGCGAGTTGTTCGGCCTCGACCGCCTCTGTCAAAGTGCCAGACGGCACCGCAACGGGTCCGCCGATGAGATCAAGGACGGTATCATTTCCGACCTCATGGCGCATATCGGGAGCCATAAGATCCACGATGACATAACCTTGGTGGTGATGAGGCACAGATAGCGATGAGCGCGCATTACGGGGAGACGGAGTTAAACAATCATCCGAGCGCCTTCGGCGGGGCGTTGACACTCGCCGACGGTCCGCTTGACCTGAGCTGGCATCATTGCAGTACGACCTCGGCATTCCTCGGTGAATTCTATGCGTTGAGGAGCGCCGCGTACGATCTCGACTACAACGAAGCCCGTCACTGCATCGGCTATCTCCTGAACGAACTGCTCGAGAACGCTGTAAAGTTCAGATCTTCCGGCGATATCTTGATCGAAGCGTCTCTCGAATCCGGCCGCTTCGAAGTCAAGGTCTCTAACGTGATCGACGAACGAACGGCCGAACGTTTCAGAGCGCTGCTCGAGGAGATTACGAAGCGCGATCCCGGGGAGCTTCTCATCGAGCGTATCGAAGCCAACGCGGAGGACTCGTCCTTCAACGGATCGGGACTTGGTCTGCTGACCCTGATGAGCGACTATGGTGCGAAACTGGGTTGGACATTCCTTCAATCTGCGGCAGGTGAGCCGATCCGACTCAACACCTATGCCGCGCTGAACCTCGCCTGACCGGGCATTCTCTGGAGCCGATTGAAAACATGGAAATCAAGACGAGCGAGTATAGGGTGTGGGCGGAGGACGCGACGATTCACTACGAGGGAACGATGCGCCTTTCGGGGACAGATGCCTATGCACCGATTCTGGACATCATGCAGGGCGTACTCGAATCGGAACCTCCGGTAATCGTGCTCGACCTCACGGAACTCGAGTTCCTCAACAGCTCGGGCATCAATCTCCTGGCCAAATTCACCATCGAGGTCCGAAAGCGGCAGGAGGTCGGGCTTGCGGTGAGGGGCTCCACGAAAATTCCATGGCAAGCCAAATCGCTGCCGAACCTGAAAAAGCTGTATCCGGCGGTCGACCTGGTCATTGCGTAAGCGCAAGCCGGCGGACAATCGCTGCCGCGTCCGGCCTGTATTTCGCTTGCCCGAGCCCCGAGGCCAGGAGGTCGGCCAGTTCCGGATCTTTCCGCCGAATGGTCGACAAATCGAATTGCACGTCCGCGCGGGCACGCGCCGCGAGCATCTCTTCGGCCGTACCTTCAATCTCCGGCGCGCCCGTCATCAACCACGCGCCGATGGCGCAGAGCGACCAGATGTCCGACGGTGGCCCTGCCGCTCCACCTGCGACCTGCTCCGGAGCCATCCAGGCGGGTGATCCTGTCAGCTCGACACCTGACAGCGGGTCGTCGGAAACGAGTGCTGCAATGCCGAAATCGATGAGTACGATCTGCTCTGCCCTGAACATTACATGTGCCGGCTTCAGATCACCGTGCACGACGCCACGCGCGTGTATATAGCCAAGTACGGCGGCGATATCGCGCAGAAGCGGCCGCACCAATTCCGGATCGCTTTTGTATCGGGCGGCTTTCACCCGCTCCACCAGGCTGTCCTCCAGCCACTCGAATGCAATCCAGCCGTCGCCATGACCGAGGCAGCGCGCGAGCGAAGGATGGTACAGCGTGGATGCGATCAACACCTCGCGACGAAAGCGCCTTTCACCGATCGCATCATCTCGCGCCCGTGCCTCATCGAGCATCTTGACGACGGCGGGACGACCATCACGTCCCACGGCGGCGAACACGCTGACAGCACCGTTCTTGCGCAGCAGGCGCAAGTTGGTGAAGGGTAGCGTCCTGGCTCGCCCGCCGGCCACGTTCAGATCGCGCCCACACGGCGCCAGATCGGTACCGCGGCCGAGACTACTGCCTCCATGTTCTCGCGGATTATCTTGAGGTTTTCGGCCGGATCCTCCACGATTTTCCCTTCATTGGTTATCTTGTCACCACGCGCCTTCAGCATCTCCCATGTAGCCTCGGTCAGGGAGGCCGGATCCACCTCCGTGCCGCCGGCAATCGCTTCATAGGCCAGCATTTCGAACAGCCTCACCGTTATGGCCGAGCCGATCCCGAGGGCGGCGAGCGCGGAGATTGCGCGCGCCTCGTCCGCGCATGCTTTCAGATGCGCAACGTTGTACCGGCGAACTGTCCCGATTGCGGACGCGTCGACCTCGTTCGGCAGGGTCAAGGCCTGCCGCGAGCCGACCAGCATGCCCAGCACCTCCCGCGGTGAAACCGTAGAGCGATCGGCCTGCGCAAGATCCATCAACTCGCCCACGGTCCGCGGTACGTCCGCCAGTGCCTCCAGTGCCGGTGCGTAGAAGCTCTCGTTCAAGGTTGCCTCGCCGAGCGGAATCTTTATGTCCCGCGTGACGGCCGACTGCGGCACGACCAGAGCAAGACGCGTTTGCCGTATGCGCTCATCGAGCCTGCGTTCGGGAATTCTACGTGCGCCGCGTACGAAGACGTCGCGATGGAAGGGCCGGATCATCAAAAAGTCTTTTGCCGTTTCGGCAAAAGCGGCTGGCGTACTTGCAAGCAGTTCCCGCTGCTGAGCAGTGAGACACAGATCGGGATAATTCTCCAGGAGGGTGGCTGAACCGATATAGCTCAGCTTCGCTTCGCCGAGGTCTCGCGCAACGTCAACCTGGTAGCAAGGCGCCCAATGAGCGTTGAGGTATTCGTGCGACAGGTATGACAGCTTTCCCCCGTCACGCTCCTTGTCCAGGCGTTCCAGGAGATCGGCGGGAACGTAAGTGCTGCCAGCTTCGGCATAGGTTCGAACACTGTCGAGTGCACGGACGACGGTCCGGTCACTGCGATCGTGGGCAGCCTGGGCGAACATCCGGAGCAATCGCTGCACCGGCATGGCCGAAGTCCAGCCCGGAAGCGCGTTGTAGGTGATATAGACAAGCCCACCCGGCTTCAGGTGCCGGTCTATGAACCGCACGATGTGGGTGCGATTGGCCGGACTGACCCAGGACCACACTCCGTGCAGCGCGATGTAGTCAAACAGGCCGTACTCGTTCCGGTCTGATCGGGCCAGATCTTCGAACGAAGCCTCCACCAAGTTGATATTGGCGAGTCCTCCCTTCCGCGCCAGGTTCTTGCCGCGGGCGATATGCGCCGGGTTGAAATCAAAGCCCCAGACATCGCTACGCGGGTTGGCGGCGGCGATGGCCAGTGCGGTCTCGCCGACGCCGCAGCCGAGCTCGCAGTATCGGAATGGTTCGCCAGCGGACACGGGCGGTTCGATCGCCTGTAAAAGACAGGCGGTATCGAGGTGGCCCGGCGTCTGCTCCATATAGAAGCCAGGCAGGTATTCGATGTCGGAAACATAGCCGTCCGTCCAATCCGTCATGAGATTTCCTTTGGTCATCGCAAATGGGAAGGTGGTCGAAACTCCGCGGTGACCGACGCGGTGCGGCGAGCGGACGATGCAAGCCACGTGTTCCAGCCGAGGCGATTGGCTTCCGCGCGGTTCTCGTCGGCATCGAGGCGCAACTCGGGTACCTCGTCGGGGTGCAGTTCGAGCCGGATGCGGAAAGACTTGTCCGCGCCGAGCGCCACCGCCGCCAACTCCGTCAGCAGACGGGCCCGGGCTCCGTCCGGCAACAGGGAGCGGAAATCCGCATGGCGAAGCGGGCCGACGCAAAGAAGAACGGAGGATTGTATATCGAATGTGTGTCCGCCGATCACGGCATCCTGTCCCAGTCGTGCGAAAGCGCCCTCCGGAGCGGCACGATCCGGCAGGCGGGTGCGGTCGGTGGGGGCGATCGGCAACCATTGACCGAGAAACTGGCCGATCCGTACCGGGTGACCGATGGCGCCGGAAAGAGAGCGTTGCACGGCCAGGACAGAACGACCTTGCCGTGACAGATGACCACCGTAGAAGACAAGCGTGTCGTCCGGTGTTTGCATCCGGTTGGCGATGGCGGACAGGCCGAAGCCGACAAGAGACTTGAGCGCGGTGTCGATGGTCTGTGGTTTGCCGAGCCGTTCCGCGCGCTCGCTCTCGATGACGATCCGGTACTTCGCCCAGGCATCGTAGAGCAGTCCCGCCAACCGGTTGTTGAACACGTCGAGAAAGTCACGCAATGCCGGATTGCGCTCGCGAACACTGACCTGAACCAGTTCGCTCACAGCGTGCGGTAGAACGCCCGAGGGACCCGTCAGCCCTACAAGGGTCTGGGTCACTTCGACGGGACCGCCGCGTCGCGGGCGCCGGACGGCGGTGACCTCGGCCGCCGCGAAGCCGAGCGGGACGGAAGAGCGAAGGGAGAGCGCCGCATTGCGGGGCTCCACCCCCGATCCTACGGGATCGGGCGGGGGTTCGCCCGCTTGCCTGTTCTCTTCCGCCGCGATCGCCTCCAGCAGCCGGACGATCTGAAAGAAGTCGAAATCCTGCGGCTGTTCGAAGAGGCGTGACTTCAAAGAAGCACTTGATCGCCGGCGCGTGCTGGCCATGTTTTCAGAACCTCGCTTCGACCCTTCACCGTCGCGGTCAGCCGGGAGAAGGAGTTTACGCTCGCGTAGAGACCGAGGAAGCGCTCGAGGACGCTCGCCATCAGAAACACGCCGTTGCCGGAAAAATTGCTCTCGTCGAAGGTCACCGTGACATCCACGCCCCGACAGAAAGCACTTTGGTTGCCGCTGCGCACCCGCGCCGTACCGGTCCGTGACGAGACGCCGATGATGCCTTCGATAAGGGCGCGGGTTTCAGCCGAGTCACGGAAATCGTAGAGCATGAGAATTTCGCGCAAAACATCCACGCCGCCGTCAGAAACCAGAGAGAGGTGATTGAGCGATAGATGAGAGATCAGCCGCCATCGACCGCCCTGTCCATAAAGTGGGCGTACCGTCGGCGTCGGTGCGGTGAGCATCCGTATCGCCTTGACGAGCGGTGCGGGCTCGACCATGCGCATCTGCGGATGACCACCCCCGAAAGGCAGGTGCTCGGGACGGTTCCGATTGAGGCAAAGGGTCTCGATCACCAGCACTTCATCGACCGGTTCACCGGGGTTGAAGTCAAGGTCGACAATGGAAAGGAAAACCTCGCTTCCGGGATTGTCGGGCTCATCCTCGGTACGGGTCGACAGCCACCAGGCCGGCTTCCGATCCTTCTGTGCTGCGTTATCGTCCCTCCCGCTGTGGTGCAGACCGTAGAACGGGTACAGCGGCCGGCTGTTTCCGTCCGCCTCGGCGGCGTCGACGCGCTCGATGCTGTAGACCTCGAGCGCGCGTGAGCGGCGGCTGTCGGGGATAACGCGGTATTCTGCCGTATGCCGGTCGAGCATGATCGGCTCGGCGGTTTGCGGAAACAGATTGACGATGGGCGTGCAGCCGAGTGCGAACGCATCGGCTGTCACGGAACGCTCCAGGTTCGGCGACGGACGTTTGAGATAGATGAAAACATCCAGGGTCCGACCCTTGGAGGCAAGGAGTTCCGCATCCGGGAAGGCCAAATCCACGAACAGGAACTTCTCCGGGAAAGCGAAATACTCCGTCAGAATGCGAAAACCCAGATGAGAGGCATTGGTGTAGGGCAGTAGCCCTTCCTCTTCACCGAAGCCGGCCGGGGAAATTGCCGACGCATCGAGCACGATCGGAGCGGGATCGCGCGCGCCCTCGGCGAAAGCCACCGCCACAGCATCGTTCAGCATCAGCTCGTATAACGGATAAACCAATTGCGGCTGGCCGCGCAGGAAAAAGCGTAGGCTGCGCGGAGCTCCATCGGCGAAATCGGTGTCCGGGTTCGTCATCTCCAAAGTCAGACGCAGGCAGGAGGCGGCGTTCTGGGCGCGCGGGGTCTCCGGCGCCATGATCGGCCGGCCGCTCAGCGAGGCCAGGCGGACGGAGATGGGGTGAAGCCTCACCTCGGACGTGGTGCTGAAGCGGCAGCGTTCGCCTTCGACTTCCTCGGTGTCGACCAGACTGCCCGGCGCTATCACGTGCTCTCCCGCCATGTCCGGGGCGGGCTCGAACTGCAGGATGGACATCGACGGTATCGGCTTCTCGAAATGCGGGTAGAGAATGCCGAGAAGGGCATTCGTCAGTTCGGGAAAGTCATCATCGAGCTTCTGGCGCACCCTCGCGGTAAGGTAGGCGAATGCCTCGATCAGCCGACCGACATGAGGATCCTCTATGGCATCTTCGGACAGGCGCAGCCGCGCCGCTATGCGCGGATTTTCCGCAGCGAATGCCGCTGCAGCCCGCCTGATGTTGAGCAATTCGCGATTGTAGTGGACGAGCAGTTCATCCGACATTGGCTGGACGCCCCCCCTTGAGACGTTGCTGGTCGGCCAGCGCCATCACCCGACGTCGGGAAAGTGGCCGAGTTTGCGAATGTAAGTCAACCGACGCGATCAGCGAACCGCAAGATCACAATTCCGGACATTGGAAATTGGAAAGGATCTCGTGTGAAAGCGGGCTTCCGGTGGGCGGCGCCGTCACCTCTAGCAGAACCTCCCTACCGCCGATCGTGAATTGGTAAGGAATGGTGTCGGTCGCCTCCGCGTCGAGCATTCGGCCGGCGTCGAACAATCTGAAGAGCGCCCAGGAGCCCTGGCGGCGCAGCACACTGCTCTTGCCGTCGATCTCCGGAGACAACGACAGGATCGCATCCGCCGTAGAGCGCTCCGGCGGCCATTCGAGGGGTGTCGCCTCCGGCGGCCCATGCGCATAGACAAGGGTCGGCCCGCCGATATCCAGTTGAAAGGCGCGCGCGCGTGCGTCGAGCCGGATCGGCTCAATGGTGAAGCGTACCGCAGGCTGATCGGAATCGCCGAAATAAGCGGATGTGATATCGGCGGCCAACTCGAACCGGGAGAGCACTTCCTCGTCGAGCCCGAGACCGAACTGCTGGCCGGTGCGCCAGCGCCAGGGTTTGGTGGTGCTGTCGATATACGGTTTCAGATAGTCGTTACGAAAGGCCGCAATTGCACCGGACGGCCCGAACAGACTGGCGAAGTCCTCAAGCGACGCGTCGCGTCCGCTTTCCGGGTCGAATGGATAACGTGCTTCCGTCGTGGACCGGCACAGCGGCAGCACCGTCGTCGACCAGATGTTCGACAACCGCTGCCTAGACAGACCGCCGGTCATGGCAGCGGAGTGGCTCACGATACGCCGGAAAAGCGGCTGCAGGCTTTCGGGAAGCGCGTCCACCTGCTCGTTCAACTGACCGAACAGCGTTTGCGGCTCGACCCCAAGCTCCAGCACGTCACCGCCGGTGGCGACATGGTTGATTTGTCGGTAGAGCGGCTCCAGGGCGGCAATCATGGCGTCGACCTGCGCCTGCTGATCGTCCGCTCCGATCACGGCCTGGCGGAAGGCGCGAAAATGTTCGGTAACGGCCCCCGCGACATCGACAACTCTGCGCGGTGCAAACGATGTCGTATCCAACGCTCGCCCTGCCGCGCCCGAAAAAGCCGAGAGCGGCGACCCATCGTCTGCGGATAGATTCGTTTCCTTCGCGGCAGCCGCCGTCAGTTCCTTCACCGGAGACGGTTGTCCGACGACAAGCGCCAAGGCGCGCGCCATCTCACCGGCGCTCGCAGTATCGATCATGTCGAGATCGGACAGAAGACGGTCCCATCGCGTGATGTAGTCGGCTCGGTAAAGATCGAGCACGCCGTCTTGAATGCGTCTGGTTTCGCGCTCTGACGAGGTATCGGACCCGCCCATCACCCAGAGATCCTCTGCGGTCGCTTCGGCCGCCTTTCCCGACGCCTCCAGCATCACGTCGCTGAATCCCTCTTTCGTGTAGATTCCGGGGATACCGTCCCAAAAACTCGCGCCACTGACCCGGCTCAGAGCCTGCGGTCCGGCCAGTCCCATATGGTCGACCGGCCGCCAGACCGGCAGTTGTCGCACCTCTTCATACGAGAGTGCCGTATCGTAAGCCAGCCGAGCCAAGGTGTAGTCGGAGATCAGGCTTCTGGCCCGGTCGACGAGCGCAAGGTCCGGTGCCGGCGTATCAAGGTCTACGGATGCGAGACTGGCGAAGTGCCCCGACACGCGCTGATCGATCTCCGCGCCGCGTTCGTAGAGGAGCCATTTAGCCGCAAAATCGGGCGCGAGTCGAATAGCCGTGGCGGGCGCAACCGGCCGCTCGCCGGCGAGCATCAGATAGAATTTCAATTGCTGGAAGCGCAATGCCCCCGGGGTCCTGGGGTCGCCGAGGCCATCGGCCAGGTAGCGCCAGACGAATGGAAAGGCCATGTTCGCCAGGGCCCTTTCGTAAGCGGCCTGCGCCGCCTCATGCACGTTTCCAGTCGGATAGAGACCCAGCGCGGAACGGCGCGGCGCCTCCTGCGAAAGGCGCCTGAGGTGATCCAGAACCTCCAGGACCGGCCCGAAGCTCGATGGCATCTCACCGTCGGGAGCCGCCTCGGCAATGCCGGCGCGTGCGGCTGCCGTATACTCATCGAGGCGGGCCGTATAGGCTCGGCCCTCGCTGAAGGCAAGCCACCAGAAAGCAAGGAGTGTGACCGCAGCCACGGTGAGCAAGACGTTGGCTGCCACGCCGCGTGCCTGGTTCATGAACCGGGCGGGCCGTGTCAATCCGCTCAGGTGACTTTCGGGAGCAATCACGTCACCCACCAGCCCCCGCATGAAGAAGGTGCGTGTTTTGGCAAGGGCAGAGTCGGGTCGCGGCGTCAGACCTGCCGGACGATGCCCGAAGTCGCTCGCCAAAGCTTCTGCGGTCACGTCCGCAAAAGCACCGGACTGGGTCGCACTCGCAAAGAAAAGACCACGCACCATTGGCGCTTCGCCAAACCTATGTGTGGCGACGGCGTGTTCGACAAGTGGTTGGAGCCGCGATTTGAGCAAGGCGAACTGGCTCGGAAACTCGAATATGCGGCGGCGGCGCAGCTCGTCCGGCTCTTCCTGGAGCCGCATCATCAGCCGTTCCGAAAGCCGCTCGGTGACCTTTGCGAAGCCGTCGCCGAACATGTCCGCCTGTGCTCCTGCTTCAGCGCGCAACGGTGGGGTTAGCGGAAAACCGAGGACGGCCGAACGCTCCTCGGCGCCGAGTGTTTCGAAGAATTCCTCGAATCCAAGGAGAAGGTCGAGCTTGGTGACGACCAGGTAGACGGGCGCGCGGGTGCGAAGCCGCGCCGAAACCTCGTCGACACGGCGGCGCACGATCGTGGCGAAGTCGATGGCGCTTTCCTGCGACATCCCCAAAAGTTGCTCGACGCTGGCGACCACCAGGATCCCGTTGAGGGGCTGCTGCGGCCGCAGGTGCCGCAGATGATCGAGCATGCGTGACCACAGGATGGTGAACCGGCGTTCCGACTGGCTGAAAAGGTCGCCGGAAAACTCGACCAGGACGGCCTCGTCGGAAATGTGGAAGCTGCCGGCCGCCGCAGCCTCGTCGGTGTCTTCCCGGAACGGCAGCGTCGAAGCCGCACCGCGCGCGAGCGCGGACTTTCCCGAATTCTGCTCGCCGAGCACGAGGTACCATGGCAAAGCGTAGCTCGCATTCGCGAACAGGCCTCCCCGCCCCTTGCGCATATATCGCAGTGCCTCGCGGGAAGCGCTGCGAAAGTCTTGAAAGGCAGCTTCGCGTTTGGCCGCCTCGCGGTCTGCCGCAGCGTCTTCTTCTTCTTTCTGCTTACGCAGCGCCGCGAGCAGCGCCTGTTCCTCGCTCGAGCGTTTGGCCCGCATGAACAGACCGCCGATACCCCAGGCGAGTGCGATCAGCAAAAGAAGAACGAGGCGAACCGCTACCGAAGCGAACGGCCGCACCTCACCATAGCCGACCAGCGGTCCCAGGAACCAGACCGCCAGGGCCAGCAGAACGGCGAGGATCGTTAGAAGAACCCCGCGGCGCAGCATGCTGCGCCCGATCCGCCGAAGGAGCGTCCGCCCGCTCACGACAGGCTTTCCCTGTACGCGATCCTGCGCCGGGCGGCGTCCACATAAGCCGGATCGATAGTCAGGCCGCCGGCCTCACGCAAAGCCGACAACCCTTCCGACAGGAGCAAGTGCCGGTCCTTTTCGGCGACGACAGCCGCACTCTCTTCCAGCCAATACTGCAAGGCCTCCGATTCGGGATCGTCGGCGCTTTCCGCCACGGCGACCAGGCGCCGCAGCGTGGCAAGGTCTTCGTCGGGATCGACAAGCTGTGTCTCGATGAGCGCGGAGAGGTGCGGCAAGAGGGCATTGCGGCGAAGGTTATGCCGCGCCGTCTCCAGTGCCGCGGAATACTCTCCACGGCCCGACAGGCCGAATGCATAGTCCGGCGGAGCAGGTTCCGCGTCGATTTGTGCGACAATCGCATCGAGACGGCGCAGATGCGCCAATACGGCCGGAATATTCTCGATCGTGGACGGATTCGGCAGCGCCGCGACATCCGTGTTCGAATCGGCAAGTCGGGCGGCAAACCGCGTTTCCTCGTCAAATGTGCGGAAGACGAAGTAGCCGGCCCCCAAGGTGGCCAGAACGATCGCGCCGACCGCCGCCCATTGCAGCCACAGTCCGCGATCACGCCGGCGCTCCCGCGACGCCAGGCCGGCCTCCGGAAGAATCGCCTTCTGCAGCATTCCGCCGATGAAATAGCCATGCTCCTCCTCGTCGAGCCCGAGGTCGGGCGGCAAGGTGCCGGTTCGCGGCATGGCGAAGCGTTGCGAAAGGTCCGGCAGGAGAGCGTCGATCGAAAGCGGCTCCTGGCGGGCGCTCGTCAGGAAGATTCCCCGCAGAAGAGCTCCGTTCCAGGCTTGCGTGCGATCCGGAGACAAGGCCCCCAGAATCGGTTGGATTGCATTCTGGAGTGCGGCGACCTGCGCCGAAAAGCCATGAATGCGACCGCACCTTACCGGATCGGCCTCGCGCGAGAGCCATTCTACGTGGCGCACGCGCATCACCGAGACGATACGCTGAAAACCCCGTGCGATCTCGCGGTTGCGTTCGTCCGGCGTTTGGGGAGCGGCAGGGTCGCCGAGAGGAAGGTCGAACCCCCACGGCTCGCTTCGTTCCTGCGGCTCCTGCCTGTCGAAGAACTCGCGGAACCCCGGCACCAGGTCGACTTTGGACAGGAGCATGTAGACGGGCGCGACGACGCCGGTCACCGTTTCGGCCTCGCGCAGTTCATTGGCAATCGCATGGGCGATCGTCCGATGCTCCTCCTGGTCGGCAAGGGTCATGTCGGCCGGGCTAATGACAAGCAGGATCCCGTTCAGGGGAAGTTTCGGACGCACGCTGCGTATCAATTCGAACACATCGCGCGCGCCCGCACCGGTCGCCGCTTCCACGAAGATGGCGTCACTGCCGACCCACCACGTGCCGTTGCCGATCGTCATCGGCATACCGAGTTCGGCATCGGAACGTTCGAGGAGACTGCTCTTGCCTACGCCGGGGGGACCGGCGACGAGGTAGAGCGGCAGCGAATATCTTCCCTTGCGGCCCGTCAAGCCGCGATTGGCAAGAAACGCGAGCGCCGCGCGGCGCTGCTCGCGAAGTCCCGGCACGTCGTTAGCGCGGCTTTGCCGCCAGAAAAAGCGTCCGAAAAGAACCGGCAGTACTGCCCATAGCACGACAGGTGCAATCATGGCGGCAAAATGCAGGTTCGGATCCTCGATCCCCGAACGGTGCCAGACCAGCCAGCTTGCTCCCGCGGCCAGCACGATACCGGTGGCCCAGAACCCGAGCACCCAGGCTCTCATGGCACGTCTTCCGCGGGAATCTGAAACTCCACGCGGCGGTTGCGCGCACGGCCTTCCGCCGTCCCATTGCTGGCGATCGGATCGTTCTCGCCGCGGCCCTCGGACCGCACACGCGAGGGCGTGTCGATATAGCGCCGCAGCATTTCCGCCGCCGACTCCGCCCGTGCCTGCGAAATCGCCATATTGTCACCCAGCGGGCTTCCGGCACCGACGGGCACGTTGTCCGTGTGCCCGATCACCAGTATGGGGCCGCGTTCGGAATCGAGCGCTTCGGCGATCCGCTCCACCAGCGGCTCCTCCTCCGGGGAAAGCTCCCGGCCGCCCGAGGGGAACGCCGCGTCCAGCATGCGCAGCAATACGTTGTCACCGGCGTCCACCACCTCGAGGCGCCCGGCGGCGATATCTGCGGCAAGGAACTCAGAGAGACGCTCGAGCTGCGTCTGACGCACCGGCGGAACGGGATCGGGAATCTGCGGTACGCCGGCGCGTTCGACAACGATCGGGATAGTTGGGGCGAGTGCACGGATGCGCTCCGCCGCCTGTTCGACACCGCCGCGCAGACTGATGCTGGAGAAAGCCCAGAGCCCAAGGAGCAGTATCAAAAGGATCAGCGCGGCCAGCCACGGGCCGGTCATTGCGCGCGGCGGCTTGTACGGCGCGGCCTCCGTCTGCCAGGCGCCCGAGAGGGAGCGCTCATAGGGGCCGCGCACGCGGCGAATGGTGCGGTAAAGCTCATGCCGCAAACGGGTGAGATGGCTTTGACCGCCTTCCATGACCCGGTACTTGCCCACGAAGCCGATGGCCATGCAGATCGCCATCAGTTCCAGCGCATCGATATTCTGTTCGGGCTGCCGCAACAGTTGCGACAGCAAGTCATAGAACCGTTCACCGCCCCAGGTTTCGTTGTAAAGCGCGCCGACGAGGCTGCTGCTGGCCCAGCCGCTCGCGCCCCCCCAACGCGTATTGAGGATGA
Source organism: Nitratireductor sp. GCM10026969 (assembly GCF_042660605.1). Lineage (NCBI taxonomy): Bacteria > Pseudomonadati > Pseudomonadota > Alphaproteobacteria > Hyphomicrobiales > Phyllobacteriaceae > Nitratireductor > Nitratireductor sp. GCM10026969. The sequence continues at coordinate 83,809 of NZ_JBHSUM010000001.1, read as the reverse complement.
TGTCGTCGATCGCCGCGCAAATGGCGTAGCGGGAAACGCGCACGAGCCTGCTCGGGATATCCCTCGCCATGGCCGCAGATTCGAAATGCTTGATTTCTTCGATCACCCGCCTGCGGAACTCGGCGATGTCATCCGGCGGTGCGCTTTCGTTGAGGCGCCCGGCCAACCACAGCAGGGGCGAAGCCGCACTGACGAGCGGATTGACCGCGGCGAGTTCGAAGGCCTTGTCGATACTGCGGTCGCCGCCGCGGCGCAGCGATTCGCCCAACCCCTCGTCCGGTCCGAAATCGCTGACGGCATTGTCTTCCGTGCGCATCCGGCGGCCGTCGAAAAAATCGTCGTCGAAGCCGAACCCTGCCGTCTGCGACGATGCGGCATCCGGGAAGGCCGCATTGGAACCACGGCCGGCATCCGCTTCGCCGAAATCCATCGCCCGGCGCGTTCCATCGCCTGGCAATGGGCGCCGGATCGTATCGTCCGCATCCAGGAATCGGGCAAAAGGATCGTTCAGCGTACCGCTCCCCTAATCCTTGACCGCCCAGAGATCGAGTTCCAGGGCAGGAAATTCCCCTGCGACATGGATCGCAAGGCCCTTGCCGGACGCAACATGCTTCCAGAGTGCACTGGTGCGGTCGAGTTCAAAATATGCCTTTCCGGTGTGATGGGGAACTTCCCGCGGAGCCACCGGCAAGGCACGTGGCATGATGCCGGGCAGCGCCGCGTTGACGAGTTCACGGATCTGTTCGGCGGGCCCGATCTTGATTTGGCCGACGAGACGCCGAAGCAGCGTTTCGGCCGGCATGTTCGCCTTGGCAGCCAGTACAAAAGTGTACTTGCCGTATATCGACCTGTCGGCGACTTCCGCCACCCGGATCCCGTAGCGGTGTTCCGTCAGCGGGATCGCAATGGCACCACGCTCCAGGACGGCGCTCAGCGCCTGGCGTAAAGCGGCGATCACCGGCGCAAACGTGGGTTGCAGCCGCTCATGGTCGTAAACGGGAAACGACCGCGGACGATGGGTGCCGCTGGTGAAGGTCGAAAGTTCGCCCGCCAAGGCGACGGCACTCTTGAAGATCGTCTCGGGATGAATGCAGGATGCCGAGGCGAGATGGGCGAACACCGGCTGCCAGCGGTTGATGGTCTGCAGCATCATCGTATCGGTCAGCTCTGCCGCCGTTCCCGCGCTGGATCCGGCAAGTCGCGAGGCGATCGCCTCGCCGCGATGATTGAGCAGCCCGACGATCTCGCTGACCATTCCCGAAAGAACCTGCGAGACGGAAAAATCCAGGGTCGGCGGTACATAGGTGTCGTCAAGGACGACGGCATTGTCGGACCGCACCTCAATGATGCGGGCCAGGCCGATCCCCACCATGCCGCTGCGTTCACTGGTTTCCAGAGCGTAGCGCAGCCGCATCTTGCCGACGTTGATGGGCACCGTGGCAATGTCGCCGCTGGTGGCATCCGCAACGTTGATCTCCGCTATGGAGTAGCGCGTCAGCGTCTCGGCCTCGGGCTCGGCGGCCTCGCGACCCCCAGGCTGTCGGATGGGAAGCGTGAGATAGACGATGGCGTTGCGTGTGGTCTCGCCAAGCTGCAGCGGCGGCAGCTGGTCGGCATCGTCAGGGATAGAGAAAGGCGTTCCATCCTCGAAAACGCCAGAGGCACGCTCGACACCGAAGCGACCGATCGACAGGAGTTCACGGTTCAGCTTGAGTTCGGTAAGTCCCCAGCCATAGGGTCGGAGGGCCTTGGTCCTGTCCCGAGCGAAGCGTTCGAAGTAACGTCCGTCCTGCTGGAAGTGCTGGGCACGGATGAACATTCCCTCCGACCAGATCACCTTGTCATCAAAGGCCATGGAGCGTTCCTTCACCGTTTCGACGGCCTGCCAGCATCTTCCGCCTCGTCGATCGTCCTCGCCTCAAAACCATCCTCAGTCCTGCGCCCCCAGTTCGACGGAGAGAGACTTCAAGTCGGCCTTCAGCTTGAATCTCTTTTCTCCCTGCATCGGCACCATCGCGCGCCACTTGGCGTTCTCGAACTGGCGGAAGCCCGCCACCACGGCGACGATGACCGTCCCTTCAATAAGGTTGGCCTTGATCCGCTCAATCCCTCCCGGATCGAGATACATCTCGGTCTTTCCCAGCATTGTCGGCCCAAGTGTCTGCTCATCCTGCTCCCAAAGTTGACGGAAGCTTGCATTCGCAAACGCGGTCTCCCCGTTGAGCTGGTACAGCCTGAGCACGATCGGAGACGGCTCACCAGCCGGCGACGGGTTGACCAACGGCGAAGCAACCGCGATGAAATCAATACTGGCCTTTGCAGGCGCAGGCTCGATTTCAATCTCGGTCGGCGGCGGCTTGCGCTTAAAGACGCCGCACCCGGTAAGGCCAAGCACCAAGACAAACACACACCACGTCCGGGCTATACCGGGCATGCACCCACCCCACCGATCGCTGGAGAATCCCAGCACCTCCTATACGCACTAATTTCCGTGCGGACTACTTTCGCGAAGGAGTGCAAGAAGTCGATCATTGAACTTTTGCCGTTCGTCTTCCGAGAGGATGAGGGCTGCCGACTCGACAGCCCGGGCAAAAGTGTTCAGATCAGAATTGCCCCCCATCCGCAGCAAACTCGCCACGGCACCGTTGTGCGACCTTACAGAATCCTCACCTGTATGGGAATTGCGCGCCGCCCCTTTCCCCTCCCGCGGCGGGATATCCACGGGTTTCGTCATCGAGCCTTGTGCCGTGCCGACATCCGGCTGCCACCAGTCATCCAGGACCGGTGCGGCAGATTCAGCCGGCGCGGGCTCGGGATTGCCGGATCCGGGCTGCGAAGGTCCGGCAATCACATCGTCGTCGCCACCGAACGGGCCGTCAAGGACCTCCCCGCCGGTTGCACCATTGCCGGCGCCGGCCGTATCGGTTCCGTTCGCAGGAAAGGACGGGGCGTCGTCGATCGCCGCGATCACGACTGCATCGCCCAGTTTGATCACATCCCCGCTCGCGAGCGTCCGCGGCTGGCCGAAGCCCACGGCCTCGTCATTGATCCTGACGCCGTTGGTGGACGTGTCCGTCAGGACGAAGCCGTTGAAATCCTTTTCTATCCGGCAGTGTGCCTTGGAAAGAATTCTTTCCGGATCGGGTATGGACCAGTCGGCATCCGCCGAACGTCCCACCACGATGCCGCCACTTTCGACCGTTTTCTCCCGCTCGGCTCCAAGGAGACGCTCGGGCCCCTTCAGAACAAGTCGCAGCTTCATTCGCCCCTCCTAATGACTTGACCCGTCCTCCGCGCGGGGTCAGCCAGTATTCTGGTTCATTCCCCGCCGCGCCGCCAGAAGATGCGCAGTGTAGTGCATGCAAGACCGGTTATGAAGGCGTACATGCCAAGGCACCTCGACCGGCGTTCCTATGCGCCGCAGCGAGCCGGCCGCCATCGCACCGTCGGCAAGCAGCATTTCGAGGATCGCCTCAGCACTTCCCTCATGCGGCGCACGCTGGGAATGGCCGCCGAGCCATTCCTCCATGGGCGTGACGTGACCCGTCCAGTCGAACGGGAGCGACAGCAGCGTCTCGCCGGCCAGCTTCAGTATCCGGTCGATCTCGACCAGCGCTTGGCGTGGACGGGTCACGCAGTCGAGGACGTTCATGGCCGTGACCAGCCCGAAAGTTTCCGGTGGAAAGGGCAGCGCCAGGGCGTCGCATATCCACACGTCCACGAGCCGCGGGTCGGCAGCGGAAACCGCAAAGCGACGGCGGTCGTAAACAACGCCTCCGCGCCGGCGCGGATAATCCACCTCGCCGCCAACGAGCGCCCTTCGCGCAGCGCGCGCCAGGGGAATGGAGAGATCGATACCGAGCACCATGCGCCCGGTTCGCGATGCCAATTCGGCCACCGGCCTGCCCGGCCCGCAACCAAGGTCAAGAACCGGGCCGTCGGGAAGATCGACAGACAGCAGATCGAGCCCGCGCTCCAGCGCCCGCACGATGCTGCCCGGCGAGGCGGCACCGGGAGCCGGCTCCTTCTCCGCCGGATCCTTGTCGCCCCAATGATCCCACACATAGGAGGAAACATGCTGGCGAATGGACTGCAGCCCGCTGGCGGCACCCGCTGCATCGCCGAGGAGGCTTTCGACGGCTGGCGTGAGATCGGTCCTGGCGAGCAGGTAGAAAAGGTTTTCCTCGACGAAACGGCGTACGTCCGGAACCAATATCGGCATCCCGTCGACCACCGGAAACTCCGCACCGCAGGTCGGGCAGCCGATGATGCCGCTTTCGATTTCGTCCCGCTGCTGTGCCTCGGCGATCGTGACGGAAAGACACGTATCCGCGCCGCCGCGGCTTCGGCAAACCGGGCAAACAGGGCGCAGTGTCTCGAAGTGGCCGATACGCATTCAGCCGCCGATCAGCACCGTCGGACATCCCGGCGGCAGGATCTTTCCGACGGGGCTGGGGATGGGCGCGACACAGGAAGGATGCGAGGTCATGTCGTTCACCCGCGCCGCCGGCAGTCCGCCGATGAAAAGCGTCGAAGACCCTTTGGCGATGATCCCCGGCCCCGCGGGCACACATGCGGGAAGCACGCAAGGAGAGGAGGTATCACCCACACGCGCTGCCGGCATCCCGCCGATCATCACGGTCGGACACGCCTTGACGATAGGAAGGGGAAGCGCGGGATGCGGCTGAGTCTTCGGTTCCGGCAGAGCGGGATGGATCGGCGCGTGGCAATGCGGAGCGTCCTGCTTGATCAGGTCCGTCAATCGGGCCGCGTTCATTCAAATATCCCCCACCCTTGCCAATCAGCTCAAGTTCTTCCTGAGCGTCAGTACATTCCATCCATTGCGCCGTTGATACTCTACCTTGTCAAGCAATCTCCTCACAAAGTGCATCCCAAGACCGCCGATCTGGCGTTGCTCGATGTCCGAGGACAGGTCCGGCTCGGGTACGCCAAGTGGATCGAAAGGTTCGCCATCATCGCGTATTTCCAAAAGCAGTCGACCCGCCTCGACCGTCATCGAGACGAGAATCTCGTGGTTCAAACCGTCCCGGTAGCCGTAATTGACTTGGTTGGTCAGGATTTCATCGAGGGCGACCTCCAACTCGGCAACGTCCTCCTCCGCCAAGTTTTGCCGCGCAAAGAAGCGGCGCGCCGCCGTGAGGAACGTCGGGATTTCGGCGCGATCGTTGCGAACGGAGAAGGTGGCGCTGTCCCGCCCGCGAACGCACGCCTTGAAGAGAACCGCACCGATCGCCCCGGCGCCGCTACGCTTCAGCGCGGGATCGACGACTGCTTGCAGACCTTCGACGGGTGCCCGGTCCTGCAGATCGGAAGGTTTGCCCCCGGCTGAAAGCCAGACGATGGCACCCGGGGTCATCCGCCGCTGCCCGGCGGCCAGTTCCGCGTTGCCGACCGTGACGGAACCGTTACCCGAACCGGCCGACGAAAGCATGCCGCTGGCAACGTCGAGACACGCGATCGCGACGTCGTGCCTCTCGCGTCCGGAAAAGCCCGGCAATTGATCGAGGACCGCTGCGGGTTCTTCGAGCTTGAGCAGCAGGGCCCGTAGCAGGTGGCGCATCGACGCCAGGGCCAGCGCGCCATCAAGCCCTCGCCCGTCGAGGCGCAACGCCGCGACCGCCAGAAGCCGCTCGTCCAGCCACATGTGGTCGAAGAGGCTGGCCCCTTCTCCGTCAAGCGCGACGGCGAAGGCCAACTCGACGTCCCGGCGCTCCGGAAAGCGAGACGGGACGAGAGACTGCCGTACCATGGCCTCGAGCTCGGCGCGTCGTGGTGGGGCTTTTGTCATTGCCTCAAAATCCCAGCCTTCTTAACATCAATCTGGCAAGTGGGCCCAGTTTCTGAAATGATCGCGGTCCAGGCAGCGGTCCGACCGGCCTCACCTTAATACGCGTACTTGCTTGAGGTCTCTACACGATGAACATCGCCGAGAGTCGCCGCGACGGCAACCTTGTTGTGTCTCCCAGCGGCAGAATCGACAGCACGACTTCGCCGATATTCGACCGGCACTTGTCGGGAGTGATCGATCGCGGTGATATAAACCTCATCATCGATCTGGCGCAGCTCGAGTACATCAGCAGCACCGGGTTGTCGGCCTTCCTTTCGGCGGCAAAGAAAATCAGGGCCCAGGGCGGACGCATGGCGCTTGCCGGCCTCAACAGCAGAATCAGACTCGTTTTCGAAATGAGTGGCTTTCTGAGGCTTTTTCCGGTGTATCCGAGCGTGGACGCCGCGGTATCGGATCAGATCTGATGTCCTGCGAGTCAGGGCCGTTGCCGCCATTGCGGCCTGGGAACGCACAAGGATCTCTGCATCCAGACAGTGACCGTCACGGGCAGGCGAACCGCTCGGCGTGTTCGAATTGACGTTTCGGCCTGTGTCGGCTAGCTTCTCTAGGGTGGGTTGCAATCTAGGGGCTTTGCGCGTCTGAATGAAGCCATGGTGCTTCTCAAATATGCGCGGGGTTGGGGGCAATGAGCAACAAAGTCCAGTTTTTGCCGTATGATCCGAACAACGCGAAAATTGCCTTTGCTCAATATGAATACGGCTCCCAGGGCGGGTCCGACATGGACAAGCTTAAAAAGGATATAGATGCGGCGAAGGCCAAGGGCCACTCGGCGGTAGCCGTCTGGTACAATCCGAAGAAGAAGCATCCGTTTTTACAATCCATGAACACTGGCGACATTTACATCCGTGGGCACGGAATGCCGGGGTTCAAATCGATCGAAGGCGGCCGCGGCGGCGAGCGGGTGGATTACGACGTGGTCGCCGACCGGCTGATCGAGAGCGGCCTGAAAAAGACATTCTCCGGCAAAATCAAATGCTATAATTGCCACAGTGCCGAAAGCGGTGACCCGGCAACGGATCCGGAGTGTCTCGGGCCGCCCTTCGCCCGGCTTGTCGCCGACGAGCTTTTCAGCCGAGGCTACAAGCATTGCACTTTCTACGGCTATCTCGGACGGATCGATTCCTTTGTGAAGGATGGGTCCAGGGGCAAGCACCATTATACGCGCGACGTCCAGGGTGGCAAACTCGTCGAGCTGGGGCGCGCAAGCGAGGCGCGGATCCAGTTTCATCCAAAGATCAAGATGCGCAAGCCGAATTTCTTCCAGCGGCTGTTCTGATCAGCGAATCCGTGAGATCAGATAGGGGCTCGTTATTTGTCTTGTATGCTGATTTGATCTAACTGCCATCCGGTTGCCGGATAACGACTGGCCAAGCGTGGACTTTATCTGGTTTCGCCGTTAGAGTTGGAGTAAGCGAGTCAAGGCTCCGATCGGCGGGCAATATATCGTCGACAAGCATATCAGCATTTTTTGGCGTGCGGGCGCTGCTGAGGGGGGTACTGTGCTGAACGTGGACTTGCAGTCGCTGGTTGGCCGGCTCAATCAGCAGTGTCGCTCGACATTGGAGGGTTCGGTCGGCCTGACCCTGTCGCGAACGCACTACAATGTTGAAATCGAGCACTGGCTCGTAAAGCTCGCCGAGCAAACCGACAACGATTTCGCCGAGATCCTGCGCCACTTCGAGATCGATGCCGGTCGCCTGACGGCCGACCTGACCAAAGTTCTCGACCAATTGAAGACCGGCAATAGCCGCTCCCCGGCGCTGGCCCCCAATATCGTCAAACTTATCCGCGAGGCGTGGATATTCGGATCGTTGCAGTGCCAGGAGTCGGCGGTGCGTAGCGGACACCTGATCGCCGCCCTGCTCGGGGACGATTCACTCGCGGCGCTTGCGCGCGATGCATCTCCGCAGTTCGCCAAGATCAATGCCGAGACGCTGCGCTCCTCCTTCGGCAAAATCGTCGGCGACAGCATCGAGTCCGGAGCGGCGGGGCTTGCCGATCCAGGCGCGGCAACATCGGCGGGCGGCGCGGCTGGCGCTCCCTCCGGCGCCGGTGGTTCGGCGCTCGAGCAATACACGATCAATCTGACCGCCAGGGCCCGCGAGGGACAGATTGACCCGGTGTTGGGGCGCGATGCCGAGGCTCGCCAGATCGTCGATATCCTTACACGCCGCCGCCAGAACAATCCGATTCTGACCGGTGAGGCGGGCGTCGGCAAAACGGCCGTCGTGGAAGGTTTTGCCCTTAAAATCGCCGCCGGCGACGTACCGCCGGCCCTGCGCGACGTCGAGTTGCTCTCGCTCGATCTCGGCCTGCTGCAGGCCGGTGCGGGCATGAAAGGCGAGTTCGAGAACCGACTCAAGAACGTGATCGAAGGCGTCAAGTCCTCGGCCAAGCCCATCATCATGTTCATCGACGAGGCGCACACGTTGATCGGCGCTGGCGGGGCCGCGGGGCAGAATGACGCCGCGAACCTGCTCAAACCGGCGCTCGCCCGCGGCGAGATGCGCACCATCGCTGCAACGACCTGGGCCGAATACAAGAAGTATTTCGAGCGCGATCCGGCGCTGACACGGCGTTTCCAAGTGGTCAAGGTGGAAGAACCAGGAGACGAAGCGGCCATCGGCATGATGCGCGGGCTGATCCCCACGCTTGAGAGTCACCATGGGGTTAGCGTGGTGGCCGAGGCCGTGGAAGAGGCGGTGCGCTTGTCCCGGCGCTACATTCCCAGCCGGCAGCTCCCGGACAAGGCTGTTAGCCTGCTGGATACCGCGTGCGGTCGCGTCGCCATTGCCAGCCATGCGGTTCCCGCCCCGGTGGAAGACCGGCGGCGACGCATCGAGATGCTGGATACCGACCTTGCGGCGCTGGCGCGGGAGGCCCGCATCGGCACCGATCACAAGGAGCGTATCGCCGAACTGCAGGCCGACCGCGCGAAGACCGAGCAGGAACTGGCCGATCTCGAGGACCAGTGGGAGAAGGAGCGGGAACTGGTCGCCCGCATCCGCGATCTTCACCACAAGCTGGGCAGCACGAATGACGGCGCGCAGGAGGATGCCGAAGCGGACGCGGTCGATATGGACGCGATGCGCAAGGAACTCGTACAACTCAACGAGGAACTGTCTTCCGTGCAGGGAGACAGCCCGCTGATGCGGGTAACCGTCGACGGTCAGGCGGTCGCCGAGGTGGTCGGCAACTGGACCGGCATTCCCGTCGGCCGCATGGTGTCGGACGAAATCAAGACGGTGCTCGGTCTTAAAGACCGGCTTGAAGAACGTGTTATCGGCCAGCCGCATGCCTTGGAGGCGATCGCTGAAACGATCCGCACTTCACGCGCCAGGCTGATCGATCCGCGCAAGCCCATCGGCGTGTTCCTGATGGTGGGCACCTCGGGAGTCGGCAAAACGGAAACGGCGCTGGCGCTGGCCGATCTTCTTTATGGTGGCGAGCAGAACCTGACCGTCATCAACATGTCGGAGTTCAAGGAGGAGCACAAGGTCTCCACGCTCGTCGGCTCGCCACCGGGCTACGTCGGCTATGGCGAAGGCGGGGTGCTGACCGAGGCGGTACGTCGACGGCCCTACTCCGTCGTGCTGTTCGACGAGATGGAAAAGGCGCATCCGGGCGTCCAGGACGTGTTCTATCAGCTTTTCGACAAGGGTGTGCTGCGCGACGGCGAAGGCCGCGACATCGACTTCAAGAACACCGTGATCATTATGACTTCGAACGCCGGAACGGATCTCATCCACCGGCTGTGCGCGGACCCGACGACACGGCCGGATCCAGAGGCGCTCGGCGAAGCCCTGCGTCCCGAACTTCTCAAACTGTTCAGGCCGGCTTTCCTCGGCCGCTGCTCGGTGGTGCCGTACTTCCCGCTGGCCGACGATGTTATCCGCAAGATCGTCGAGTTGCAGCTCGATCGGATCCGCAAACGCTTCTTGGAAAACTATCGTGCCAGTCTCGAATGGGACGATACGCTGATCGAGGAAATCGCCAAACGCTGCACCGAAGTGGAAAGCGGCGCGCGCAACATCGAATTCATTCTTTCGCGAGGGTTGCTTCCCCGCCTGTCGGCGCATGTCCTGTCGGTGATGGCGGATGGCGGCCGGATAGGCAATCTCAAAATCATCCTGGATGAGGACGGACAGTTCACATTTGAGACTCAGGCGGTCATCGAGAGCGGTGAAGCGGATGAACAGAGCGTCAGCGCGAAGGGGCAGGAAGAGTCTCAGCCGGCAAAGTGAGGTCTCGGGATTGTTCGTCCTGAAGGTTTTGCGTCGGAAATCGGTTTACAGAGCCAAAGATAGAGGGAGCTTGGAATGGCAATTTACTTGAAATACGACGGCATTGACGGCGAGGCGACGCACGACAAGCATCAAAAGTGGATTGACGTCCAGAGCATGCAGTTCGGGATCGGGCGCGGAATATCGACCCCCTCGGGATCGACCGCCAATCGCGAAGCGAGCGAGCCGAGCGTCAGCGAGGTGACGATCACCAAGATGATGGACGGGGCTTCGCCGAAGCTTTTCACCGAATCGGCGACAGGTGCCGCGGGCAAGGAGGTCAAGATCCACCTGGTCAGCACCGGAAGCCCGGGCAACACTTATGTAGAATATACACTGACCAATTCACTGATCTCCGGCTATTCCGTCAGTACGGGCGGCGACCGGCCGACGGAATCGATCTCAATCAACTTCACGAAGATGGAATACAAGTTCATCCCGTACGACGACAAGAACAAGGCCGGCACCCCGGTCTCGGTACACTACGACCTGACATCGACGAAGAGCGGTTGACGCCTTAACGTGCGGCGCCCGACTGCCTGTCGGGCGCCCTTCAGGATTCGCACTAGATGTCGGAAACTCTTGTCCAGGCGGAACGCTGGCTTACACTCGAGACACCGCTTGGGGCGGATGTCCTCGTGGCGACCGAGGTGCGCGGCGTCGAAGGGATGTCGAGACTGTTTGAGTTCTCGGTCTCGGCCCTGTCGTCGACGGAGACGATTAAGCCGAACGATCTTCTGGGCAAGAGTGCGACGCTATCCATGGCAAGGCCCGGCGGCGAGCGCAGGCACGTAAACGGAATCGTCGTCGCGTTTTCCGGCGGTGCCGTAACACGCAGCGGCTATCGTCTCTTCCAACTTAAGATCGCGCCAACCCTTTGGTGCCTTGATAGAACATCGGATTACAAGGTTTTCCAGGACAAGACCGCCGTCGATATTGCCAAGTCGATCCTTGGAGAAGGCGGTGTAAAATTCCAGGAAAGTTTGCAGGCTTCCTATGAAAAACGAGACTATTGCGTACAATTCGGTGAGACAGATCTAGCATTTGTCCAGCGCCTCTTTGCCGAAGAGGGTATATTCTATTTTTTCAAGCATGAAGCCAGCAACCACACGATGGTGATCGGCGATAACGCCAATGCTTATGCCGATTGCAAGCAGGCAACGATCGAATATCGCCAGGATGCCGAGGAAACGAACGATGCCGTCTACGCTCTGCGTTTCGGCGCTCACCTGACGGATGCGAAGTGGTCGTTCCGAGACTATGATTTCGAGGTGCCCGATACCCCGGTCGACGCCGAACGCAAAACCAGCCTGCAACCCGCGGCGGGCAAAACCTGGGAGCATTTCAAATATCCGGGTGGGTCACTGCAATCGGCCGATCTCACCCGTCTGGCCGGCGTCAACATCGACGCCACCGACGCGGCGTTCGAAATGGCGAGCGGCCAGAGCACCTGTGCCAGCTTCACGCCGGGCCATCGCTTTACACTCGACAAGCATCCGGTCGATTCGCTCAACAATACCCGCCATACGATTACCGAAGTGCAGCATGAGGCCGTGGATCGCGCGCACTTCACCATCAGGTCCGGCATGGAAGGCAAGCCGTTTTACCGCAACAGCTTTACCTGCATCCCGGCAACCCGGATCGCCCGCGCACTCACCCCACCCGTTAAACCGCTTGCACGCGGACCACAGACAGCGCTTGTCGTCGGCCCCTCCGGCGACGAGGTCCATGCTGACAAGTATGGCCGCATTCGTGTTCAATTCCATTGGGACCGCATTGGAAAGAAGGACGAAAAAAGCTCGTGCTACGTGCACGTCGCCCAGGGACTGGCCGGGAACAGTTGGGGCATGGTCTTCATCCCCAGAATCGGCATGGAGGTCGTGGTACAATTTCTCGATGGGGATCCTGACCGGCCGCTGGTGACCGGGACCGTTTACAACGGCAACAATGCGCCGCCTTGGACGCAGTCGGAGAGCTCGATAAAGTCCGGCATTCTGACGCGCAGCACCAAGTCTGGAAAGGCCGCGAACGCAAATGAATTGTCGTTCGAAGACAAGAAGGATGCGGAGAAGATTCTCTTCCATGCGGAGAAGGATTTTCTGCGCGAGGTGGAGAACGACGATACACTGACGGTTGGGCACGATCAGACGCGGACCGTGAAGAACAACCGCACGACCACCATAGAGGAAGGCAACGAGACTTTCACGATCAAGCAGGGAAACCGTGCCGAAAAGATAGAAAAGGGCAACGAGACACTCGATATCCTCGAGGGCGATCGCACCGTGACGATTACCCGGGGCGATGAGACTTTGAGCCTTAAGAAGGGAAATCGCGCGGTCACCCTGGATGGCGGCAATGACGAGCTTACCGTCAAGCAGGGCAATCAGACCACGACCGCGAAGCTCGGAAAGATCACGCTTGATGCCATGCAGGGCATCACACTCAAATGCGGGTCGAACACCATCGAGGTGACGCCTCAGGGCATCAAGATCAACGGAATCCAGGTCGCCGTTAAGGGGACAGCCAAGGCAGATTTCGGCGCTCCCCTTGTCAGCGTGTCCGGAGACGGCATCCTGACCCTCAAGGGTGGCGTTGTGAAGATAAACTAGGACGGGCGAGGTGAAGATTCAGACAGAACCGTTCCGTAAGATCAAGGCTGCCACGGCGGCGGAAATCTGCGAGCGTGTGGATCTCTCTCCCGAAGCGAAGGCCTATCTGCTGCCCGATGTTTCGCCACAGGGCTACCTCTCGCTTATCGTAGAGGCCGAGCATGTCGGGGATGCGGTACGCTTTCTCGCCTTCTCGCTGCCCATCCGCGAGGGAATCTGGTGGGCATGTGTTGTGGCCAACAGCGAAATCGAAGCGCCTAGCGAAATCGAAAGCACCTGCCTGGAACGGGCAGCCGCATGGGTCTACGAGCCCACAGAGGCGCGACGGCGATCCTGTATGGAAGCTGCCGAATTGGCAAAGTTCGAGGGGGCCGCGGCCTATGCCGCGCTCGCCGTGTTCTGGTCCGGCGGAAGTCTGGCTCCCGAGGACATGCCTGAGGCTCCGGCCGATCCGAGCCTCGGGCCGATCGGTGTCGGTGCGTCTGTCCTGCTATCCCTCACGCGGGGAGATCCGCAAAAGCTCGGCCATCGTTTCGAGACGGCGATAAAGCGCGGCACCGATATCGCCAATGGCGGCAATGGAAGGCTGGACGGCGACAAACCGATCAGGCGCGGTCAGTAAACATGCAGGCGCACAATGGTCTGTTCTTCATTTTTGACTGAGGATTGCCGCGGAGGAGTGTGCGTGAGCGCGATGTTCTGGTAAGTTGCATCATCTCGTCGTGCACCAATGTCGCCTGTAACCGGAGTGGCTCCGGTTTCCATACAGGAGGGGGGAAGACTAAGCATGCCGTCGCCGCAAACAATCGATGTTGACGCGCTCCTTGCTCCGATCTCGGACGAAGCGCCGGGTGGCATCGACCCGCGGTCCGATGCATCGGCCAATTCACTCTACTACCGCGTCAAGGACGCGCGAAACGCCGCCCGATCGGCAGAGCGCGCAGCCGTGGAGACTGGGGGCGGTCAGCCGGAAGAGTGGGATACGGTAGTCGAGGCCGCCGTGGAAGTCCTGAGCGGGCATGCCAAAGACCTCGAGATTTCCGCGTGGCTGATCGAAGGGCTGGTACGCAGAAACGGGTTCGACGGCTTGCGGGACGGCCTGAAAGTGATGACCGGGATCATCACCGCTTTCTGGGACGAATGCTTTCCCGAACTGGACGAAGATGGTGTCGAGGGTAAGCTCTCGGCCGTTGCCGGACTGACCGGCTCCGGCGCGCCCGGCACGTTGATCCAGCCGATCAGGCTCATACCGCTTACCCATGGCGCACAGTGGGACTTTTCGTTGTGGAGCTTTGAGCAGGCGAACGATCTGGAAAAGGTCACCGATGCCGCGCGCAAACAGGAGCGCATCGACAACGGCTCGGTCACCATGGATCAGTTCCTGCAGAGTGTCGCCGAAACGCCGGCTACCGAGTTTCTAGCGCTTACCCAGGCGGTCGACGACTGCCTTGCGGCGCTGGCCGAACTGTCCGACGCTCTCGACACGGTCGCCGGCGCCCAGGCCCCCTCGGTATCAGGGTTGCGGGATATCCTTCAAGAGATCAACAGTTCCGTCCGTCATTTCGCTGCGGACAAGCTTGTGTCCGTCGCCGGCGTCGAAGCCGACACATCCGAGGAAAGCGCACCGGAAGGCGCTGAAGGTGCAGGCGCCGGCTCGGAAATTGCCGGTGGCACCACCGCGGTCAGGCGGGTCAACGGATACGCCTCGCGCGAAGAAGCCCTCGCCGAGATCACCCGAATTGCCGGATACTTCAGAAAGACCGAGCCACATTCACCAATATCCTATACGCTGGAGGATGCGGTTCGGCGTGCACGCATGAGCTTACCGGAACTGCTGGGCGAACTGACGGAAGACCCGTCGCACACTCAGCGTATTCTCATGGCAGCGGGCATAAGAACTTTGGAGCCCGAGTCTTCCGGCTAATCATCGGCAAGAATTTTCACATCAGGTGCTTAACCTAACAGGGGGTATATCATGGCAGAGAGCGTGCAACAGAAGCTGAAGCGTGTGCGTGCGCCGCGCGTTCACATCACATACGACGTGGAAACGGAAGGGGCCGAAGTCCGCAAGGAGTTGCCCTTCGTCGTGGGGGTCATCGGCGACTTTTCGGGAAAGCCATACGAGCCGCTGAAACCGCTGCGCGACCGCAAGTTCACGCAGATCGACCGCGACAATTTCGACGACGTCATGCAGCGCATGACACCGGGAGCGGAGTTCAAGGTCGAGAATACACTGGCGGCCGACGATTCCGAGATGGCCGTTTCGCTGAAGTTCAAGTCGATAGACGATTTCGAACCGGCGGCGATCGTCGATCAGGTGGAGCCGCTGCGGAAGCTGCTGGCCGTGCGTAACAAGCTGCGCGATCTGATGTCCAAGGTGGACCGATCGGAGGAGCTCGAAGGCATTCTCGAAGATGTCCTGCAGAATACGGAAAAGCTGAACGAACTTGCCGGCCAGCTCGGCAGCGACAGCAAAGAGACGGAGGGCTGATCAATGAGTGAGACAAAAGCCGACACCGGCACGACAGCCGCGGAAGAAACCGGTTCGCTCAACCTCTTGGACCAGGCGATCAGCGTCACGAAGACAGCAGAACCGGACGAGATGCAGGATCTGCTGCGTACGCTCACTTCGGAGGCACTCTCCGGCACAGTGACGTTCAACAAGAACCTGACGCAGACATTCAATAAGGCGATCGCAGCGATTGACGAGAAGCTCTCGAAACAGCTTTCAGCGATTATGCATCACCCGGATTTCCAGAAGCTCGAAGGATCGTGGCGAGGGCTCCACCACCTCGTGAAGAGCTCCGAGACAGGCTCCACGCTGAAAATCAGGATGATGAATATCTCCAAGAAAGAGCTTCACAAGGATCTGACCAAGGCGGTTGAGTTCGACCAGAGCCAGATCTTCAAGAAGATCTATGAGTCGGAATTCGGCACGCCGGGCGGAGAGCCTTATGGAGCCCTGATCGGCGATTACGAGTTCGGCAGCGGCACCGAGGACCTGGAGGTGCTGCAGAGCATGTCGAACGTGGCAGCGGCCTCCTTCGCGCCATTCATTTCGGCGGCCAATGCAAGCATGTTCGGGCTTGAAAGCTTCACGGAACTTTCCAAGCCTCGCGATCTGGAGAAGATCTTCGAGAGTTCGGAATACATCAAATGGCGCAGTTTCCGTGACAGCGAGGACAGCCGCTTCGTCACCCTTACGATGCCGCGTGTGCTCGCCCGCGTACCCTATGGCTCGAAGGGGCGGGAAATCGAGGAGTTCAAGTTCGAGGAAGCGCCGATCGACGCCGAAGGCAAGGCCAGCGCCATGTCGTCCGACCAATTCACCTGGATGAACGCATCCTACGCCCTGGGCGAGCGCCTTACATCCGCTTTCTCGAAGTATGGCTGGTGCGTGGCGGTGCGCGGCGCCGAGGGCGGTGGCAAGGTGGAGAATCTGCCAAGCTTCACCTTCACCAGTGACGATGGCGACGTGGATCAGCAGTGCCCGACTGAAATCGGCATCACCGACCGGCGGGAAGCGGAGTTGTCAAAGCTGGGATTCCTGCCGCTCTGCCATTATAAGAACACGGACTACGCGGTGTTCTTCGGGGCGCAGACGACGCAACGTCCGAAGAAGTACGACAACCCGGACGCAACGGCCAATGCGGCCATCTCGGCTCGCCTGCCCTACATCATGGCGACGTCTCGTTTCTCGCACTATCTGAAGGTGATGGGCCGCGACAAGGTGGGCTCCTTCATGGAAGTGAAGGACTGCGAGGATTGGCTCAACAACTGGATTCGCAATTACGTCAACGGCAATCCGGACGCCAGTGCCGAGATGAAGGCGCAGTACCCGCTGGCGGAGGCCACGGTGTCGGTGAAGGAAGTGCCCGGTGCGCCCGGCTCCTACAACGCTGTTGCTTATTTGAGGCCGTGGCTGCAGATGGAAGAGCTTTCCGCCTCCATGCGTCTCGTCGCCCGCATTCCGCAGATGGGGTGACGGGGCCCTGTCGCATGTGGACCGAGCATGGATGACCTCGACAACCCCGTCGTGGAGGAACCACCTCACGACGGGGGCACCAGTGCTTCCCCTGGGATTCGCCTCGGCCTGGTCGATGCAGCGCTCGGCCGGGGTGCGACGAGACTCGCCGAGGCTCTGGAGGACTTTCTTGCGGAGGAGGACAGCTTACGCGCGCTCGAAATTTGGCTGGAACCGGAGAAGAAGAGCAACGAGCGGGTTTTCGCGACTCTTGCCCGCGATATAGCGGCGATCGACGCACTGATCAGCGAGCAGCTTGACGCGATTCTGCACCATGACGACGTCAAGCGGATCGAAGCCACTTGGCGGGGCGTGGAATACCTGCTGCAGGAAGCGCAGGACGACGAAAAGGTCCGCATTCGCATTTTCAACGCGACCTGGTATGAGCTCGCCCGCGATTTCGATCGGGCAGTGGAATTCGACCAGAGTGCACTTTTCGCCAAGGTGTACAGCGAGGAATACGGCATGCCCGGCGGAGTGCCGTACGGTCTTTTGCTGTGCGATTACGCGGTGCGGCACAGGCGGCCGACGGGCGCGGGCCAGGCGATCGATGATGTCGGGGCGCTGTCCGGTCTGGCCGAGGTCGCCGCGGCGGCATTCTCGCCCTGCGTGATCGGTGCAGCACCGGAATTGTTCGGTGTGTCGAGTTTCTCCGATCTCTCCTATGTGCAAAGGCTGGATGCCGGCTTCCGTCTTGCCGAGTACCAGCGCTGGCGGAAATTGCGCGAGCAGGAGGAAAGCCGGTTTCTCGGCATCACCCTGCCTCGCATTCTTCTGCGCGAACGCTACAGCAACAGTTCGTCCCGCGAGGAGGGATTCGTTTATCGTGAAAACGGTGGCTCGCTCGACTCCTGGCTGTGGGGCAACGCCATCTATGCTTTCGGCGCGGTGGTCATCCGCACCTTCATCGAGACCGGCTGGTTCGCGGATATCCGTGGCGCCCGGATCGAGAATGATGAGACTGATGTTGCTGGACTGCCGGCGCCGCGGTTTTCTACGGGCGAGGCGACGGCTTACAGACGGCCGCTGGAGGTGGAACTGACCGACAAGAAGCAGAAGGCACTAGAGGATCTTGGCTTCGTCTCGATCAGTCCCTGCAACTTCACCAAATCCGTCGTTCTGCTCGGCACGCAGTCCTTGCACGCCGTGCCGAACGAGGGCGATACGGCAGAGCGCTCCAATGCCCGCCTGTCGGCAATGCTCCATTACGCACTGTGCGTCAGCCGGTTTGCGCATTATGTCAAGGTCATGGCGCGTGATCGCATCGGCGGCTTCACGACCGCTGCGGCACTCGAAAGGTTTCTCGCCGACTGGCTCCAAGAATACACGATCGGCAATGCCGATGCCGGACCGGAACTCAGGGCCCGTTACCCGCTCAGCGGCGCGAGGATCGAGGTGAAGGAATTGCCGGGCCGGCCCGGTGTAATGGGTTGCACCATGCATCTGCAGCCGCATTTCCAGATCGACCAGATGGTGACCGGTTTGCGGCTGCGCACTGACCTCGAACCTGTTGGCGGGCGGTAGGAGGACGAATGGCACGTTTTGCCTCTAAGCCCCCTCCCCGGCTCCCGCTCTTCGATCGCCTGCTTCAGGGCGACAGCATAGAGACCGACAAGAATGCGGAACGCGCCATGCGGGAGTTGCGTGAGGGTGTGCGCCGTGATCTTGAGATCCTGTTCAACACGCGTCCCCGTCGCCTCCCGGCCGATCGCCGAGAAACGGAGCTATCCAAGTCTGTCTTGTCCTTTGGATTGCCTGAACTGCAAAACCAGCAACTCGCGACGGTCGAGCAGCAGGAGCTTTTTCGCAAGCGTCTCGAACAACTGATCCGCCGGTTCGAGCCCAGATTTCAGGAATTGACCGTCGACCTTATCCCGCAAGACAGCAGCCTCGACCGCACCTTGAGATTTCGCCTTCGCGCAGTGCTCAAAGCTGATGCTAGCGGCGAAACGGTCGTCTACGATACAGTCGTTGATCCTGCGACCGGCGGCTTACTGATCATTAATAGATAGCAACTGGGAACTGTGGAGATCCATTGAGAACTTCACGTGCCCTAGAGAACGTCCTGTTTGATCCAGGTCATATCCAGCGGCCCTGAAGTAGATGGCGCATTCGGCCGGCGTGAAGAGGTCGATGTTGGGACCGACTGTTAGCGCGTTCGGCCTGGCATTCGCCCGCCATGTCGGTTACTCACCCTCGCGCTTTATAAGGGAAATACGATCAGCTCCTATTCCAACCGGTGACCTCGGCTTAGGTCGAGGTCCGGCCGGCTTTAACAATCAGCGCCGCCGATCTTGTGGCGAAATTCAGGACTTCTGCGACAGCCCTGTCAATGTCACCCGCGCCTCGATCCGCTTGCGGATTCTGATCTTCTGCCGCACCATGGGCAATGTTGATCCTGCTCACTGAGCCCCAGAAGGTCGGGACCTGGAGGACGGAACCATAGGAAGGAGCAAGGGCGCTGCAACATCCCCTGCCCGACTGTGGATTGGTTCTGCTTCCGTCGAGAAGAAGTAATCTGAACTATTTGTGGACGGGGGCACGTTCGTGTCCCATTTTGCGAGTCGAGGAGCTGTCACAAAATGCGTGTGGATTATCTGTTTGTTGTCGCAATTGTCCCGGCCGTCCCTACTACCCAGGTAGAAAGGGAGCTTGTGGAAGACGCACATGCTTGCATGGCGGCGCTAGTCTCCAAGTACAAGCACAAATGCCGGTCTGTCATGTCGCTGGCCTTTAAGTACCCGAAGAACTTCAACTCATTCCTAGACTGGTCGATTGACGACAAGAGCTACATCCATTCCGGTATCCAGAACATGGGCGAATTCGCAACTGTTGACAGCCACCTGAGCAATTCGCTGGTGAATTACGGGTTCAGTCCTAGTGAACTTGACGATATCAAAAGCACCGAGAGGGTCGGCATCTATCTTGTCGGGAACTACGATCGAGAAGACTTGGTACTCGAGACCATGATGGTCGAGCCAGTCGCTCGAATGATTAAGTCTATGGGCCTGCCGAAGATCGACAAGCTCTGCCTGATAGCCTGCGCGGCAGCTCGAGTAGGCGTAAAGAGCAAGGAAAACAAGAAATTTCCCAAGCACAGCCAGAATGCAAACGAAAAATGTTTCATCTACAATCTGTGCCAGAATCTGGCGCCGCTTACGCCGATGATCGCGGGGTGGGACGGTTATGTAGAGGTTTCGACACCGTCGCACCAGCACGGAGAACTGGGAAGTAAATTCACCGGCGACAAAGTGCAGAAGCGCGTTCTTCATTTCAGACAAGGAGAGCCGCAATGGCTGCTCCAAGCCGCGGGCTGGTCGGACAAATAGGGCCTACTGGCTCGCAGGTTCCAAACTGCTGCTTCACACCGTTCCTTAGCCGGCCGAACTACCGCCGCCTTCGGGCATGTAGGGCTGACCGGGGATCCGGTCGGCGGCGAAAGGCGCAGGCCGATGACGAGAGTGTCCGACTGCGAGGCTACACGATTTTCATCGGCAGCCAATTGGCGAGCATAGTCTTCATATGCGACAAGCCTTGAGCCTCGATGACCGAGATCTGGTTGCCGAACAAATAAACATCGAGTTGCTTGAGTTCGATCTCTGAATCGCGGTCCATACCAAACATGTCGCGCTGGTCGAGCGCCGGGCGACGCTTAGCGCCGCCGTTCATTGTGTATAAGAGCTGGTTTGTTGGCTTGCGAACCGCTATCGCCATGTTTGAGACCAAGCCGAGCTCATCCATCCCCTTCACGCTCTGGCAGAGGATTTCGCCCACCGACTTGTTCCCGTTTGCTGCAGTGAACCCTTCTGCCCAGCCTTCG
The DNA here is from genome assembly GCF_042660605.1 of Nitratireductor sp. GCM10026969. Classification (NCBI taxonomy): domain Bacteria; kingdom Pseudomonadati; phylum Pseudomonadota; class Alphaproteobacteria; order Hyphomicrobiales; family Phyllobacteriaceae; genus Nitratireductor; species Nitratireductor sp. GCM10026969. Next base: position 63,204 of record NZ_JBHSUM010000001.1, on the reverse strand, counting down.
CCGCTGCCATGCGCACAGACGACGCACCCTCCATAGGGCACCATTGGCAGGAAAGTTGCCAGCAGCGCGCTGCTGAAACAGGTATCCAGGATGATCGCTTTGAATTGTCCGCTGACACCAAATGCCCAGCGATTCGTGTCTTCGACCGTCGTACCATTGCACTGTGTCGGTCGGCTGTTGACGAAGTTGCCGTGGCCGCCTGTCAGCAGGAGGTAGTCAAGACTTCCCACGAACTTCTTGTCGGTCGATAGTTTTCCGCTAGCCGTGAACTCAATCAAAGGGGTTGGTCCGATCCCCAGCAGAGCGCGTCGCTTGGCATCATCGCCGCTGTTGCGCTTCAGCACGACTGCTTTAGAACTCACAAGCCCCTCCCTCGCTTTGTGGATCGAATTCTTCGGCCTCTCAAAACCGCTCGCGTATGATGCTATCGTCGCCAGCCCGGTCGGCAAAATGGCCATCCTAAAAGTTGGAACTTAGCAGTTCAGAAAATAAGGTCCAGCCGGAACAGTGAAGCCTACAGGTTGAGTAATACCGCCCGTTGACACCACGATATTCGCGAAAGCACAAGCCGCGCGGGTCGGCTCCCAGGGTTCGAGGTGGCCGGCGAACCAGGCTTTGCGGCGGCGCAGGACATCGGGGCGCTGCTGCTCGGCGGCGTGCGCCGTCTTTTTTTGAATGTGATGCTGCGCCGGCCCAGGAACAGCCAGACCGTCGGCGGCGCCGCCCGCACGCCGCGCTCGGCAGCCAACCGCGCACCGATCTCGGCAAGCGTGATGTCCGGCGTCTCCTCGATGAGGCCGAGCATGAAGGCCTCATGTGCGTCGAGCTTCGAACGCGACGGCTGGCCTTGCTTGCGCGCTTGTGTCTCGCCGGACACCTATCGTCTGAATCCCAAAACCGACTCCGCCTTCTTCGAAGACGCTCTAGATACGACTTCCACGCGTTGACTTTTACTTCTATCAGCGTGGCTCATTTGTCGGCGCGATAGCTGCCGACCGAAAGTTGGCGCGGCCGACCGAAAATTTCAGCTACCGGCAGGCAAAGGATGGGTTCCCTCGCTGTAGGTGAGGTGGATGCATTCCACTATAGTGCGCGGACGTTCTCAATGTCATGATCACGCTAGCGTTCGTCCACGACACTCGCTCCTCAGGAGCTTGGCAGCCTGGAGCGAAGGCAGGACGTCGGTACAGGGCGATAGAGCCGGACGGCAACGGGAGACGTGGAAGTAGGTGGATTGGTATGCCGTTTTCCTGGCCATTTTTGGCGCCGTCGTTCTCCTCACCGCTTGGCTGCCCCTTCTGCTGAAGGAGCTGCCGCTATCCCTGCCCATGGTCTGCATCGGCACGGGGGTGTTGCTGGTCTGGTCGCCGCTTCTGCCGAATGACTGGGTGAATCCGCTCGAGAACCGATACACCACAGAACGGATGACGGAATTTGTCGTTATCGTCTCCCTCATGGGCGCCGGGCTGAAACTGGATCGGCCGATCGGTTGGCGCAATTGGGGCATGACATGGCGCCTCCTGTTCATTGCCATGCCGATCACCATCGCGGGCGTCGCACTTCTCGGCTGGGCGGTCCTCGGATTGGGCATTGCCGCGGCCCTACTTCTCGGCGCTGCTCTTGCGCCGACTGATCCGGTGCTGGCGAGCGACGTACAAGTTGGGCCGCCTCAGTCCGGTGAGGAGGATGAGGTGCGCTTTGCGCTCACCTCGGAAGCGGGCCTCAACGACGGTGCTGCCTTTCCATTCGTCTACCTGGCCATCGCAATCGCGCTCTCGCAGGCCTCGGGCGAACCCTTTCTCGCCGACTGGCTGCTTGTCGATGTCATCTGGAAAGTCGGTGCAGGCGTGGCCATCGGCTGGGTTGGCGGATGGGTGATGGGGCATCTCACATTCCGCCTGCCGAACCGAGCGGCACTCGCCAAGTCCAATGACGGTTTTGCCGCGCTCGGCATTACATGCCTTGCCTATGGCACAACCGAGCTGGCCAATGGCTACGGCTTCCTCGCGGTCTTTGTCGCTGCGGTGGCTTTCCGGGCAGTCGAACGGCGACACCGCTACCATCGCAACCTGCATAGCTTTGCCGAGCAGATCGAACGGCTGGTCATGATGGTGCTGTTGGTCTGCTTCGGTGCCGCCATTGCCGAGGGCACGATTTTCAATGCGCTGAGCTGGCCGGTCATACTTGTTGCAGTGCTGATCCTGCTTGTCCTGCGACCACTTTCCGGCTGGATCAGCCTTGCGGGTCATCCTGCACCTTATCACGAGAGGTTGGCGATCTCCTTCTTCGGCATCCGCGGCCTCGGCTCGTTCTACTATGTCGCCTATGCCCTGGGTCAGGCCGAATTCGACGAGGCGCAGGTGATCTGGGTCACGGTCTGTTGCGTGGTCCTCGTTTCGATCGTCATCCACGGGATCGCGGTCACCCCGACCATGAGCCGTCTCGATCGTTACCGGACTTCAACGCGCAGCGCGACCGGATCACCGCGTCGGCGGCCGCCCGCGATCGGGCGGACAGGTCCTTAGACCGGGGTACCCTCGTTGGCGCGCGGGATGCGAAACCATCTGTAGTCATAACAGTGGCAAAGTCCCCCGCTACGCCGACATAGGCGCGAAGCAGATGGTCGCGATGGGGGCCGCTTCCTGCCTGTCCGGTTTCGGCTGTAGCATTTGCAAAGCAGTCTTCGCTTATTAACCTTTGTGATCTTTCTGAGAATCAGAGAGTGACTTCTCACAGGTCGTTCTGGTTACAGTAAGCCCACATTGGGCACGCAACCGATTCTAGAGGGCCAGATTTCGGGGCCGCTTCGTGCGGCACCTGCCGGGTTACTCCTAGGGGCCGATGGGTGAGGCATTGGCTCAGGCCGCTTGCTCGCGCGATTTCGGGAGTTGCTTCGCCATGCTTACGCAGGCGAAGCGAGTTTTGTCGGAGAGGCACACTGTCATGGCCTTTTCGGCTTGATATCCGAGATGCTCGTAAAGGGCGATGCCAGAAAGAGTTGCCGTGAGATGGAGGGTGCGAATGCCATGCTCGCCTGCGTCCCGTTCTATTCGCTGCATGATAGCGGATGCGATACCACGGCGAACCGCGGCAGGATCCACGAACACGCTGCGGACGGTCGGCTCGCCGGTATATTGGCCTTCGTCCCCCAACCCGTTGGCGTAGCTCGGCCTGGAGCGGGTCCATCCGCCACTCCCGATGAGCGCGCCACGATCGCTTTCAGCCACGAAGAAATGGCCCTCGTCCACAATGGCGTCGTCCATTGTACCGAACTCCGTCAGGAAACCTGCAATTTCGCTCGCGTGGTAGAAATCGCCGCCGAGAACCCACATCGAGCGCTCCTGCATGGCCCGGACTGCAGGGATATCAGTTTGACTTGCATTGCGGATTATGTAGCCGCGCATGGTTGTATCTCTCTTGACGTGATCGTTTCCTGAACAGGGTCTTGGCCTCGGTCTGCGCGTTCCGCTTGGCTGTCGGTTTCCATCGCGACAGCCCACACGGTCCCGGACCTCGACAGGCCGATATCCTTCAACTGGTGGTCGGAGAGCAGATCGAGCCTGTACTGTTTCAGTGCCCGGCGGCTCCGTTCAAACCTCTTCATCGGAGTTCCCATCTATTGAGCTTGAGCTGGACACGCTGGTCGCCGCGGGCGCAATCGCGAAGACGAGAAGGCCTTCGCGATTGCGCCGCGCGGTTCGCATGCTTTGCCCCGGCTGCTACAGACGATCGAGAACGAGCAACGCGTCGTGGCCTAGCCAAGCCTTCTTGAAAGCTGCTTCCGTCGCGGATACGTCCTCACCACCGGCGGCAGCCTTGGCCTTGAGCAGACCCCAAAGCGCCCAGCCGTTGCGCGGCGCCTCCTCAAGTGCCTCTTCGAACGCCACGACGGCTTCGTCGGCGCGGCCCTGCTGCAGGAGCACGGCGCCGAGCGTCTGCCGGACGGGATAGTACCAGTAGGGCGGCTCCATGTAGGAGAGACCGTCCTGCAGGCGGATCGCCTGGGCGAGCTGCTGCTCGGCGGCGACATAGTCACGCCGCGCCGCGGCGATGCGGGCTTCCACCACGTGCCTGGCGATGCCGAGCACCTCCCTGGCGGGCAGATACTGCTCCTCCAGCCCGCTTAGATCGGCCTCGTCGATCAACCGGCCAATGGCTTCGGCTTCGGCGGATGCCGCCTCGAAGTCGCCCTTGAAGGCCAGGGCAACGCCGCGGGCGTAATGCCAATAGCCTTTCACGAAGGGGAAGCGGTCGCCGGGCCCGGCCAGCGCGAGGACTGTGTCCGGGTCGCTGAACTGGGCATGGGCGCTGAAGACAGCCGTCTTGATCGCCTGCACCCAGGCCAGTTCCTGCGAGACTTCATCGGAGGTGATCTCCGCCAGCTTTTCCGCCGCGCCGATCACATCCTCCTTTACGCCAGCCATCTGGGCCGAAATCATGAGGAAGTGGACATTGTGCGGATAGTAGCCGAAGCGGTAGAGCGGGCTCGCCGCCTCGCCGGCCTGCGCAAGGAAGGCCTCATCCGCCGCGATGGCGTCATGGTTGACGGCGATGGAGTCGCCGTGGCGGCCGATCCGCATGTAGAGGTGCGCCGGCATGTGAGTGAGGTGCCCCGCCGCCGGTGCCGCGCCGCGCAGGCGGTCGGCGACGGCCTCGGCCCGGCCCGGATCGGCTGACGCCTCGACAGCATGGATGTAGAGGTGTGCCGCCCCGAGATGGTCCGGATCCATCTCGAGCGCTCGCTCCAGCACCGCGACAATCTCGCCGCCGCGGCCCTTGGGCGTAACCCCGTCGGCCTCCCAATAATCCCAGGGCTGCAGGTTCATCAACGCCTCGGCATGCAGCACCAGCACGTCCGCGTCGTCGGAATAGGCCTTGGCCACCTCGCCCAACGCGTCGGCCCAGGCCTGATCCATGGGCGGGCGGCTTGCCATCGGATCCGTGCCGTAGCGCCTGGAAAGAGCCTCGATCAGCGCCCTCTCCTTATGGCTGGCCTTCTCCTTGAGCGCCAAGGCGCGGTCGATCGCCTCGCGGGCAGGTGCCGCAGCCTCGTCGCGCATGGCGTCGTTGATGTTGGGACCGAGCACGAAGGCCTCGCCCCAGAAGCACATGGCGCATTCCGGATCGAGCCGCTGGGCCTCCTGGAACGAGCGCCGCGCCTCGGCGTGGTTGAAGCCCCAGGCAAGCCGCAACCCCTGGTCAAAATAGGCTTGGGCTTCCTCGTTTTTCGTCGTGACCGGCATCGCCATGGTGCCGAGCCCCTCATAGAGCGGCGGGCGTCCAGTCGCCGCCTCTCCGGCATTTCCGGCGGCGTAGCTCACCCCCGGGTTGAACAGTTCCGTCTTTGCCTGCTCGTGGGCCGCCGCGGTCACGGCAAGCATCGAGGTGGCCAGCATCAGCGAGCTGGCGAGGATGTGGCGGGATTTCTTCGTCTTCATTTTCTCTTCCTTTCAGACATGGTTCTCCCATTGCCGGTGCGGTTCCCGCGACGGCGCGATGGGCTTTGGCTTTTCGGTTTCGGTTAAGGTCGGCCTAGCAGGTCAGTGCTTCAGCAGTGCCTGACCATCAGCACCGCGTCGCCGCCGCTGTAGTGAAGGGACCGGTGCGGGACGACGGGCCGCCTCGCGATCTCCTGGAAGCGGCGCTTGCGGTAGAATTCGAACGCGGTCTCGTTGCCCTCGAAGCAGATCAGAGAAACGCGCGGCAGGCCTCTCGAACGGGCAAGGGCATAGACTCGGTCCATCAACGCGCCGCCGATCCCCCGGCCACGGTAGTGATCGTGGACGGCCAGACCGGAAACGTAGAGCGAGCCCGGATCCTCCAGCTCCGCGTAGGGCCGCAGGACCGGATCGGTCTCCTCAGTGCCGCTGGCGTCCGTTTCCATCGGAAAGGCGTGCGCCATGCCGACGATCCTGTGGCCGCGCACCGCGACAATGCAATTCTCGAAGGAAAAGGCGGTGTTTCTACGCGCATAGCGGGCCGCACCGATCTCCTCCAGCGACAGGCTTGGCGCGTCTGTCTTACTCCAGATGTAGGCCGCGAGCCCATCCGAGGAGATCAGGAAGAGGCGGGCGATTTCACCAGCTTCTTCCTGTAGCGCCGGGCGGATGCAATCGCGCGGCATGAGGGCTGTCAGTGGATAAGACACTCCATCGTCCTCCAGAGTGCGATCTCAGGCCGCTTCCAGGCAATTGAGGCATATCTGCTCGAATGCTCGATCAGAGCCGAGCCTCGAGGACCAGGTTGAACGGCGTCTCGAAGGCACGGCGGAAGCGGGTGAAGCCAGCCTTGCGGAACACGTCCTCAAGCCGCGCCTCGCCGGCCTGCGCGCCGAGCACCAGATGGCCACCGTCGGAGATCGCGTGCGCGCAGCAGATCGTGGTGGAGGCCGCGTAGTACATCCGCGCCACGGGCGAGATGTTGTCTTCGACCCGGTCGTTGGCAAAGGGCTCGACCAGCATCACCGCGCCGTCGGGCGCGAGCGCCTTGGCGGCATGCGTTGCGGCGGCGATCGGATCGCCCATGTCGTGCAGTGCGTCGAAGAAACAGATTAGGTCGTACCCCTTGCCGGGATAATTATCGGCCCGCGCTGCTGCAAAACTCGACTGCTCGGCAACACCCGCTTCGGCAGCGACCTTCCGGGCCTCCTCCAGCGACTGCCGATGGTTGTCGAAGCCGCGGAAATGCGAGGCCGGAAAGGCTTGGGCCATGAGCACCGTAGAATGTCCGTGGCCGCAGCCGATATCGGCCACCAGCGCCCCTGCCTCGAGCTTCTCGACGACCCCGTCGAGGGCCGGCAGCCATTCGGAGACCAGGCTTGCCTTGTAGGCGTTGCGGTAGAAGGCTGCCACGCCGCAGGCGAGACGTCCGTCGTGGTCGCCCCAGGGAATGCCCTTGCCCGTGCGGAAGGCCTCCACGGCCTTCTCCTCGTCGGCCCACATGGATGCGGGAACGGCCCAGGCATTGGGGAAGAAGACGGGGCTGTCTTCGTCGGCAAGCACCATCGACTGCTCGGGCGTCAGCTCGTAGGTGCCGCTGACCGGATGATACGCGACGTAGCCGCCCGCAACCTGCGCGTTGAGCCACTCGCGCACATAGCGTTCGGCGCAGCCGGCACGGGTGGCGATTTCATGTGCGCTGAGCGGCCCGGCCCCGGTCATCGCCTTATAGAGCCCGAGGCGGTTGCCGAGGCTGATCATGACGCCGCCATAGCCGGCCGAAAGATCGCCGAAAGCGCGCGCGACCAGCGCATCGAGCTTCGCGGAATCGATTGTGTTGTGGTGTGTATTCAGCATCTCCGTCTCCATGTTTCCTGTCCAAGCGCTCAGGGGACCTGAGGCTGGCCTGTGTTGTTCACCGTGTTTCATGATACGGTCGTGCCCTTGGCACATCGGGCGCGAAAATAGACGTGGTGCGGCGCGCGCGAGAGAGGCAGAATAGCCGGAACCGTGCGAGATGGGCCAAGCTGGAGGACAATCGGTGCCGAAGCACGTCAGTATCGTGGTCTTTCGGGAATGCGATCCCTCGATCATCTATGGCGTCTTCGATACGCTCTGGGCGGCGGGGAGGTTTCTCAAGGCCCCACCTGAGGGGGCGCTCACAGGACCGCGCATCGATGAGAAGCCGATCTTCGAGCCGCGCATCGTCGCCGCCGAGCACGGGCCGCTCGAGCTCATCACCGGCGTGAGCATCGTTCCGCAGGACACGATCGACGACGTCGAGCAGACGGATATCGTCTTCGTACCAAACCCGGTAGTGTTAACGCCCGAGGACCTTCACGCCCTCGATCGCCGGATCATCGATTGGGTCGCGAAAATGCACGAAAAGGGCGCGCTGATTTGCTCCGCCTGTGGCGGCTCTCTGGTCCTGGCCGCGGCAGGGCTGCTCTCCGGCCGCGAGACGACGACGCACTGGAGCCATGTTCCCGTGTTCCGCCAGGAGTTTCCCGACGTCCGGCTGCATGAGGACCGCATCCTGGTTCAGTCCGGCGATGGCCACAACATCATCTCCTGCGGCGGCGCCTCGTCGTGGCAGGACCTCGCGCTCCTTCTCATCGCCCGCTATGGGAGCGGCGAGGAGGCGATCCGCATTTCGAGGTTCTTCCTCTATCAGTGGCACCGCGACGGGCAACTCCCCTATGCCTCGATGGCCGTCAATGTCGTTCATGGCGACGCCGTCGTTCTCAAATGCCAGACTTGGCTTGCAGAGAATTACGACCGTGCGGACGTCATCACCGAGGCGGCGCGCGTATCGGGTTTGCCCAAGCGCACTTTCGACCGCCGGTTCAAGGCAGCCACCGGTTACTCGCCGCTTACCTATGTCCAGGCACTGCGCATCGAGGAGGCGAAGCAAATGCTCGAGACCGGCTCCGCACCGGTGGATGCGATCGGTCGCGAAGTGGGGTACGAGGATGCTTCCTCGTTCAGTCGCCTGTTCCGGCGCCTGACAGGCATCTCGCCCGGCGACTACCGCCGCCGCTTCAGGATCCCCGACCATGCCCGGCCAAGTTCTCATGACACGCGATCCGGCAAAGCATTAAAGGTATCAGAGGAGATCCGACTTACAGGAGCTCCCCGTCTTTCTCGCGCCTAGTAAGCCGCTCTGCCCACTTCCACCGCCCTCTAAAGGCCTCATGCGCGTCGAGCTTCGAATGCGATGGTTGGTGCCTGTGATCATCCCCGGGCCAAGTGCTCGAAAAGTCTCGCGACCGCCTCCGCTCCAGGGTCTACGTTGCCTTGAAGCTGATGAGCACCGATATATGAGGCTCTGCCGACACGCGCCTTCGACATTGACGCGGTTGCGTCCGCGCCCTGGCGCGCCGTCGCAGCAGCGGCGGCGAATCCCTGGGGGAGCGTGTCGAGCGCTGGCGCGAGCGCATCGACCATTGTCCGGTCGCCGCGCTCCGCACCCCCGATTTCCTGCATGCGCGACAGCCCGGCCTTGAGGGCTTGGCCCATGGGCTCGCCGCTAGATGCCGCGTCCCCAGCGGCGGCGAAGAAGATCGCAAGCAGAACTCCGGACGAGCCACCCATGGTCTGGCTGAGTTCCTGGCCGATGGCGCGCAGAAGCTGGGTGTGATCGGACAAAGGCAGCTGGTCCATGCGCTCCAGCAACGCACGCGCGGCGCCAGCAAGAGTCGACCCGGTATCGCCGTCACCGGTCTTCGCGTCGAGCGCATTCAGTTCCGATTCTGCCTCGATCAGGACATTGCAGCATCGGGAGAGAAACTCCCGCGTCGGCGCGTGATTTGAGGGCATGGGCTTGATGGGCATCAGCCCATCGGGAAGCGGGGCGACAGCGACTTCCGAAAGACCGGTAACACCCGGCCATGCGGCGATCGGTGTCGCTTCCTGAAGGAGACGCAGGTTCTCCTCACTTGCCGGCAAGATCGAGATCGAGAAACCGCGCATGTCGAGCGATGTCATCATGAATGCTGGCCCGACGACCCCCTCAAGCCGCGCCCCAATCGAGGATTGCGCGAGTTCATGGACCACCACCCCCATTTCAAGCATGGAGGTGCCGCCGAGATTGTTGAGAAGAGCCACATGCGGGCCGTCGGGCATGACAGCCGACAGCTTCTCGCACATGGCGCCGACCGCCGCCTTGGCGTTGGAGAACGGAACCTGCTCAGCCCCGGCTTCACCGTGGATACCAAGCCCGAGTTCGGCCATGCCTTCGGGAATTCGCTCCTCCTTGGCGGCACCTGGAACTCGACACGTATCGAGTGACATGCCGATGCTTTTTGTGCCTTCGATCACCCGCTCAGCGGCTTTCGCGACTGTTGCGAGGTCCGCGCCCTGCTCGGCCAGGGCACCGGCGATCTTGTGCACGAACAACGTGCCGGCCAGGCCACGCGCCTGCGGCAAATCGGGAAGCGCGATATCGTCGTCGACAATCACCATGGACACCTTGTGTCCGAATGCGCGGGCACGCTCGACGGCAAGGCCGAAGTTCAAACGGTCGCCGGTGTAGTTCTTGACGATGACAAGGCAGCCTGCCGGCCCTGTGACGGCGAGGATACCGGCCAGCACGGCGTCGACCGATGGTGAGGCGAACACGTCACCGCAGACAGCGGCCGTCAGCATGCCTTCGCCAACGAACCCAGCATGGGCCGGCTCATGGCCGGAGCCTCCACCGGAAACCAGCGCCACCTTGTCCTTCTTCCAATCCTTGCGGACCACCACACGGATATGCGGGTAGCCGTCGAGCCTCACGAGCCGGCCTCCGGAAGCCGCCACCACGCCGTCCACGGCCTCGGTAACGATGTCTTCCTTGCGGTTCAAAAACTGAGTCATCTTCAAATTCTCCTAGACGAGGCGCGCGCCGTCGGCGTCAAAATAGTAAGCGTCCTGTGGCCGTACCTTCACCGCGTCTCCCGGCTTGAGCGAGGTATGCGGGTCGGTGACCGTCACCAGATCATGTTGCTTGAAAGAGAGATGAAGGCGCGTCTCGTCGCCAAGCCGCTCGACACGCACCACCGAACTCTCTTCACCCTCGCCCTGCACGATGTGTTCCGGCCGCAGGCCGATGGTACGAGCGCCAGTCGGAGCACCGGCGAATATATCAGCAGGCAGAAGATTGATACGTGGCTGGCCAAGGCGGCTGGCGGCATAGATGCTGACCGGGTTTTCGTACACATCCCTCGGCGAGCCGAATTGCGCGAGACGACCATGGTCGAGGACGCCGACATGGGTGGCCATGGTCATCGCCTCGACCTGGTCGTGCGTCACATAGAGAAGCGTTGCGCCCGATTGCGCCTGTATACGCTTGAGTTCGATACGCAGCTCCGCACGAAGCTTGGCGTCGAGCGAACTCAACGGCTCATCCATCAGATAGATCGCTGGCTTGCGCACCAGCGCGCGTCCGATCGACACGCGCTGCATTTCGCCGCCGGAAAGCGCGGTCGCCTTGTTGTCGAGCTTATGAGCGATGCGCAGCACTTCCGCCACGTCCCGCACCTTGCGCTCCATCTCTTCCCTCGGCGTCTTGAGCAGAGGTGATTTGAGCGGGAACTCCAGGTTCTGACGCACCGTGAGATGCGGATAGAGCGAGTATTGCTGAAACACCATGGCGACATCGCGCTGCGCTGGCGTCAGGTCGCGCACGGAGCGCCCGCCAATGAGGATTTCACCGCTGTCGGGATGTTCCAATCCCGCCACAATGCGCAGCGTCGTCGTCTTGCCGGCGCCAGTCGGTCCCAGCAGCACCACCAGGGAACCATGCGGTACGGTCAATGAAACATCGTCGAGAGCCTCCTGGCCGCCGAAACTCTTGGAGATGCCGCGCAGGATCACTTCAGCCATGAGTGAGCACTCCCCTATTGGCTTCCGAAACAAGCGCCCGCCCGGTTTCTGCGTCGAAGACGGTGAGCGTGCGCGAATCAAGCGTCAGCCCGACCCTTTCTCCCACCGCAACCGGGTCGGCCGCAGAAAGCCGCGCCTTCATCGCACCATTCGGCGTCTCCAAGGATACGATCTGGGTGGTGCCCAGATACTCCGTCGCAGTGACTTCTCCTCTGTAGGGGGACGCGTCATCGAGGCGGATATGCTCCGGGCGCACTCCAAGAGCCAGCTTGCCTTCCCCGCCCTCGAGGAGCTCTGGAACCTTTATCATCGTTCCGTTGAGGTTGACGGCGGCCGCACCAATGCCCAACACGGATTCGAAGCGCAGAAAATTCATCGATGGGGAGCCGATGAAATCGGCCACGAACATGGTTGCCGGCCAGTCATATATGTCCTGCGGCACCCCGAATTGCTCAACCACGCCATGGTTCATCACCACGATCTTGTCCCCCATCTGCATGGCTTCTAGCTGGTCGTGGGTCACGTAGACCGTTGTCGCGCCCATCCGATCATGCAGGTTGCGCAATTCATGAGCCATATGCTCTCGGAATTCGGCATCAAGGGCGCCGAGCGGCTCGTCCATGAAGAACGCCTTGGGTTCGCGCACGATCGCTCGCCCAAGAGCCACGCGCTGCCGGTCGCCGCCGGACAGTCCGCCAACAGGCCGGTCGAGGATGTTTTCTATGCCCAGAATGCCGGCGACCTCCGCCACCTTCTTCTTGACCTGTGCCCTTGGCGCGCCCTGGCTTACCAGTGGATAGGAGATGTTCTTGCGCACACTCATGTGCGGGTAGAGCGCGAACATCTGGAACACGAAGGCGATGTCCCGCTGGCTCGCCCGCTTCTGACTCACTTCCTCGTGGTCGATGAAAATTTCGCCTGAAGTCGGCAGTTCCAGCCCCGCCATCATCCGAAGCGTCGTCGTCTTGCCGCAGCCCGAGGGGCCGAGCAGCATGAAGAATTCGCCATCCTCGATCGTGAAGCTGGAGGATTGCACGGCGGTGAAGTCGCCGAATTCCTTGCGCAGATTTCTGATCTCGATCCTGGCCATCATCTACTCCGGAAAGTGCGAAACGATGATGAAGCCGACCGTCCCGACGAGCAGGACGATAAAGCTGTAGGTGTAGGCCCACAGAAAAAACGGCTGCATCAGCATCACGACCCCAAGTCCGATCAGGATGCTGGCACCCAGCTCCCATGGACCACGCACCAAGATCCGGCGGGCATTGCGCTGCTTCCGGCCGTCATGACCGGATGTGCGGGTGGTGTCGGACAGGCTCATTTGCGCACGGCTCCGAAAGTAATGCCGCGAAGGAGGTGTTTGCGCAGCAGGATGGTGAAGACCATGACAGGCACCAGGAACAAGGTGGCGCCTGCGGCCACGGCCGGCCAGTCCTGACCGCCCACGCCGATGATGGTGGGGATGAAGGGCGGTGCGGTCTGCGCCGTGCCGGAGGTCAGAAGTACGGCGAAAGCGTATTCGTTCCAGGCAAAGATCAGGCAGAAGATGGCGGTGGAAGCGATGCCGGTGGCGGCCTGCGGCAGCACCACCTTGTAGAAGGCCTGGAACCGCGTGTAACCGTCAATGAGTGCCGCTTCCTCATATTCGACCGGAATCTCGTCGATGAACCCCTTCAGCAGCCACACCGACAGCGACAGATTGACCGCCGTATAGAGCAGGATCATGCCCAGATGCGTGTCGTTCAGCCCCAGGTGCCGGTACATCAGGAAAATGGGGATGGCGACGGCGATCGGCGGCATCATACGCGTCGACAGGATGAAGAACATCAGATCGTCCTTCAACGGTACCTTGAAGCGCGAGAAGGCGTAGGCGGCGATGGTGCCGAGGAACACCGACAGGAAGGTCGAGCCAAAGCCGATGATGATGGAGTTGAGGAAGCGCTCGCCGTAACGCGACGGCCCGACGATCACCATGTCGTACTTGCGCACGATGCTGTCATACCAGGTTTGCGGTTCGCCCAGCTGCTCCAGCGTATCGGCGCTGGCGCGAGTGCGCGTGGTGAACAGGTTGACGTAACCCTCAAGCGTCGGATCGAAGACAACCTTCGGCGGATAAGCGATCGCGTCCGAGGGTGTCTTGAAGCCGGTGGCTATGATCCAGGCCAGCGGCATGAGGGTGACGGCCGCATAGAGGATCACGAGAAAGCCGGCGAACAGCTTCTGGCGATCGGACGGTTCCGTTACTGAGAAACTCATCTCTCTTTCACCTTGTTCAAGGCTTTCACATAGATCGAGGCGAGGCCGAAGACGGTCACGAACAGAATCACCGCGTACGCCGAGGCAAAGCCCGTGTGCCACTTCTCGAAGGCTTCACGCTTGAGGTTGATGGAGGTGAGTTCGGTCGTGGAGCCCGGCCCACCACCGGTCAGCTGCACTACCAGATCGAACATCTTGAAATTCTCGATGCCGCGGAAAAGCACGGCCAGCATCAGGAACGGCAACACCATCGGAATGGTGATGGTCCAGAACTGGCGCCACTTGCTGGCACGGTCGCATTCCGCCGCCTCATAGATGCTTTCGGGGATGGAGCGCAGACCGGCGAGGCAGATTAGCATGACGAAGGGCGTCCACATCCAGGTGTCGACGATGACGATAGCCCAGGGTGCCAGCGCCACCTCGCCGATCATCGAGAAGCTGGACGGATCGGCACCGGTCAGGAACCCAATCACGTAGTTGAACAGGCCGATCTGCGGCTGGTACAGAAATGTCCAGAAATTACCCACCACCGCCGGCGAAAGCATCATCGGCAGCACGATGACGGTGGTCCAGAGATCGCTTCCGCGGAACTTCTTGTTGATCAGATAGGCGAGTGTGAAACCAATCAGCACCTGAAACGCAATTGTCCAGAAAAGAAAGTGTGCGGTCGCCTGCATCGTGCCCCAAATGTCGCTGTCGGTCAGGATGCGCTCGTAATTGCGCGAGCCCACGAATTCAGCTTCGCGGTTGGGACGATTGACCCTGAAATTGGTGAAGCTCAGCCAGACTGTCCAAATCAGCGGGAAGATGTTGATGGCGAGCAGCAGCGCGATCGTCGGAGTGACGAAAATCCAGGCTATCGCGCGGTCGGACAAGCCTCTGACACGACGCACGACGCTTCGCGGTGTCGCCTCGGCGACACGCTCTATCGGTGAGATGGACATTGTCTGGCCTTCATCCTGAAGCGAACGGGGGTGATGCCGGAAACGGGTCCGGCATCACCGGGAAGCGTATCGCGCGTCAGTATTTGCCTTCGTCCTCGAAGACCTCGGTCCAGTCCTCAGCGAGCCTGTCCAGGGCCTCCTGCGCCGTTCCGTTGCCGGCGACGACATAGTCGTGGACGCGATCCTGCATGGCGAGCAGAAGCGAGGCATAGGCCGGCTCGGCCCAGAAATCCTTCACGATGGCCATGGAATCGAGAAAGGTCTGCGCGTAGGGCTGACTGGAGGCAAAGCCGGGATCCTCGACCACCGCCTTAAGCGCCGAGTAACCGCCCGACTGCCACCATTTCTGCTGAACTTCGGGCTGGGCGAACCACTTGATGTATTCAAGCGCCGCATCCTGCTTGTCCGAATAGGAGACAACCGAGATGCCCTGGCCGCCGAGCTGCGCGAAATGGCCGTCCGGACCTTTCGGATTGGCGAAATAGCCCGACTTTCCACCACCGACATTCGGGTCCGCTTCGACACCCGGCCAGATAAAGGCGAAATTCATCTGCAACGCCACCTGCCCCGATTTGTAGGCATCGATATCTTCCGACATGTACCAGTCCGAGGAGCCGGGCGGCGTACAGCAATCATAGAGCTCCTTGTAGAACTCCAGCCCCTTCACCGCGCCTTCGGAATTGACGAAGCCGTCAAGTTCATAGGGCTTTTCGGGGTTTTCATACTGGAAGCCGTAATTGTAGAGGGCGTTGGTCACACCCATCGTAATGCCTTCGGAGCCGCGCTCGGTGTAGATCGCAGCACCATAGACCTTGCGCCCGTCAATCTCGCGTCCCTGGAAGAACTCTGCGACCTCCTTCAACTCGGCCAATGTCTCGGGAGCGGCCAGATCACGCCCATACTTCTCCTTGAATTCCGCCTGGATCTCGGGCCTGTCGAACCAGTCCTTGCGGTAAGTCCAGCCAACCACGTCGCCAAAGGCCGGCAGCGCCCAGTAATTCGGCGTCCCCTTCGGCCACTCTGAATAGCCGGTCACCGTCGCGGGAATGAAGTCATCCATGGTGATGCCTTCTTTCTCGAAGAAGTCATTCAACTTCACGTAATGACCGCTTTCGGCCGAGCCGCCGATCCACTGGCTGTCGCCGATCATAAGATCGCAGAGTTGGCCACCGGAATTAAGCTCGTTGAGCATGCGGTCGGCAAAATTCGGCCACGGCACGAACTCGAATTTCATCGTATGACCCGACTGCTGCTCGAAGTCCTTGGACAATTCCACCAGCGCGTTGGCCGGGTCCCACGCGGCCCAGCAGAGCGTCAGTTCGTCCGCGTTCGCGGGCGCCGAAACAGCGAGGCCGGCGGCGGCAAGGCTGCCGGCGGCAACGGAATTCATGATCTTGGTTTTCCTGCGCATATCTTCCTCCCAAGCCGCCCCGGTTGGAGAAGCGGCGCACGCCTTTAAGGCGCTATTACCTGCGCGAGGAGCCCAGGCGTCTCCTGGCAGGTCTCCTCCCCCAGCACTTCCGGCAGCGCGGCCAACAATCCTCACATCCGCCGCCTGCATGAAACCAGACATAAATGAGGTGCGTACCTCATATCAAGTTCTTTTTGAGGTGCGTACCTCATTTTTCTTGCCATCAATGCCACCTTGGCTGATAACGGCTCGCCGTTACGTGGAGTTTAGGAGCGGGAATGCGTCCCACCACAAAGGATCTTGCCAGAGCGGCGGGCGTTAGCCTGGCGACAGTAGACCGCGTCCTGAACGAGCGCCCGAATGTCAGCGACCGTTCGGTGCGCAAGGTGCATGATGCCATCGAGCGTATCGGATTCGAGCGCAATCTCGCCGCGGTCAATCTCGCCCGCAGCAGGACCTACCGATTCCACTTCGTGCTGCCGGAGCGTGGCGACCAGTATCTTGCGGAACTGCTCGCCGAAGTCGACGCGGCGTGCGCGACCCTGAAATCCGACCTCGTCGAGGTCAACGTTATACGGCTTGACATCGAAGACCCGCATGCTGTCGCCAACCAGCTCTCTTCCCTCAATCCCGGGGAGGTGGACGGTGTGGCGGTCATGGCGCCCGAATCCCCGCAGGTGCGCGACGCGGTAATGCGTCTCAATGAGCGCGACATTCACGTCGTGCAGTTCCTGTCGGGCCAGGCAAATCTGGGGCATCACGACTTCGTGGGCATCGACAACGTCGCGGCGGGCGCAACCGCAGGACGCCTGGTCGGGCGGTTCAGCAGTGGACGCCATGGCCGGATCGCGGTGATCACCGAAACCATACAATCGCAGGACAGCCTCAAGCGTCGACTGGGTTTCGACCGGGTGATCAACCAGGGATTCCCCGCTCTCCAATGCCTGCCGACGCTGGAGACGCATGGAGACGCCGGGCGCGCCGAGCGCATTATCCGGCAGACCTTCGCCAACTATCCCGACATCGTCGCAGTCTACATCATGAGTTCGGAAGCACGCGTGCCGCTCGAAGCCGTATCGCGCTACGCCGCACTCGGGAATCTCGTGGTGGTCGCCCATGAGCGGACCCCGTTCAACGAACAGGCTCTGCGTGACGAGCGCATCGACGCGATCATCGCCCAGAACCCGGGGCACGCCGTGCGTAGCGCCCTGCGCATCCTGCGCGCCCGCGCCGACAAGCGTCAGCCTTTCGCCGCCCAGGAAAAAATGCGGATCGAAATCCTGCTGGCGGAAAATCTGTAGCTTACCAACTCCTGTGCACAATTCGATCCGGTCGAGCAGGTCTGGCAATAGCTCGTGTATGGAACGCGCTCACCCCATGGTGTTTTGGCCTTTCGCGAGGCCCAAGCGAAGGCGGAGAGGGAAGGCTACGCGGTTTCCGCAGAGGCCGAGACCGTTGCAAGCGGGCAGCAGTCGTTTTTCTCGTCTGACGATCTTGCCGAACAGGTTGCTGCGTCTGCAAAGCAGCAGTCTCGCTGAGGAACAAGCAGCGCGCGTCAGCAGCAACTTCTTCCAGACCGCGCCGGGCACGGGCACAACACCCGGAGCCGGCGCGGCACCGCTACTGACGCGTCGTCGCGCAGCTGTACCGGAGCTGGGACTACCTGACGTTCGGGCCTACTGGATTCCCTTGTCAGGTCCACGCCTGGCAAATCGCGCTTCACCCGCAGTTCACATCGATCGGCACCCAGTTCGACGACGCCTTGTGACCGTTGACGACGACCATGTACTTACGGCTTTCCGACTGTGAGAAGGTATATGTCTTGCCCCAGCGTTTGGCGTAGCCGCCATTGACCTTTTCCGTCGTCACCAACGCATTCTGCTTTTCGCCGTCACCGCGAACATACTGGAACGACACGGTGCCGGGTTTATTGGTCCAGAACTCCGCAACCATGCGTACCGGTTCACCACAGGCAGGTTTGGCCGGGAGCGTGTAGACCTTCAGTTTCTCCAGTTGAAGGTCAACGGTCTTGCGGCTCGGTTGGGCCGCGCAGACGAACACTGCAGGCACGTTCGCGTCCTTGGTGAACTCTCTGGTCTTGCGTCCATCGGCGAAAGTCACGCGCATCTGCAGTGGCAGCTTCACCTGGACGTGCTTGACCGATGCTCCGCCGTGCTTAGCACACGCCGCCTTGCCAGCGGCTGCCATTGGCGCCAGATGCGCTAGGCGCAACGGTAGTACGGTTTTGCCCCAGGCGGCTTTCTGATCAAGCTGACGCCGAACCCCCGCATATCTACCCGGACCGTAGAGTGTTGTCTGCACGTTGACGTCGATTGCTTTCAGCTTGCGCCCGACGCCGGAAACCTCCGCGCGATATTCGATCGGAACATTGTATGTCTTGTCCTTCAGCCGATAACCGTTGCTGTCGAATTCCATCTCGAAACGAACCGGCTCGCCGAACTGCGAGATATTCGATTTGATGAAGCCGTCCCATCCCGCCAGGGCGGGCGAGGCAGTGATCAGGGCGGTGGCGGCAATGATAGCGCCGCCTGCGATTCTAAAGGTCATTTCGGTCCTCCTTGGACGTGTTGGCTCAAATACGTGGCGAACGGAGCATGAGCAGGCCGATGCGAGGCGCGCTCGCCGGTCCACGCGACCCTGACTGGAGGCTCCACGTATCGGCCGGATTTCGTTTTCGTGGATTTGTGTTTCGTCGAAGAAATACATCTGCCTGTGAACCGCCCGAAAGCCTGTACCGCCGTGCTCCGCGCACCGGTATCGAGTCGTTAGTTCGTGGGAAACTCAGGTACGGTGGCAGCTACGGCAATGTTTCCGGGCGCTCGGACGTACGGCTTGCAGCAACCATTACCTGTGACAGCATGGTGTATGCTGCCTGCCAGGCCTCGCGCGCCCGAGGTGTAAATGCATCGCCAAGACCTTCTTCAAGCGTTTCGATGAGCGCCTGGCCGACAATTTCGTAGTGCACGTCCCGCACGCCATAGCCGGCATGCCGTCGTGCAAGCGCTTCGATCGCAGGCAGAATGATATCCGGCTGTTTCAGTCCCTGAACCACGAAGCCGAGGCTCGCCATGAGCTTGTTTCCCTGCGCGGCCATGTCGGTGCTGCCGAAGAGTGCACGAAGTTCGGGCGCGATGGTGAAGAGCCGGCGATAAAAGATCGCAGCGGCTTCGGTTCGGATTGGCGCAACGGCGCGAAAACCCTGCTGGACGAGCCCGATCCGTTCCGGCGTCATCGATGGGTTCCTGTCAAGATTTGTGTTCGGAGTGGTTGAAGAGCAAGCTGAGAGGGTTGCGCATCGCGGATGCGCGCGTGCAGGCGCTGGGCCAAGAAGGCCGCTCGCGACGACGAGGCTGAGTTTGCTCATGATCGTCTCCCGTGATTGTTGCGAAGATGGAGACAATCGCGTTTCTGCATTTCACGGCGATTGCTTCAATAGCGGCCGATATTTCAATTGTTTCGTGGCTTCGTCCGGCCAGCTCAGAACGGCCGTGAATTCACCACGTCTCACACCGTGGACATGCGGAACGCACTCCGATTCTCGTATCCCTGCTTTGGCCTTCCACGCGCGTATTCAGGCGGTCGCAAGGCGATGCGACGTCCGGGGGATGGATTGCTCCACACCAAGTCTTGCGCGTTCGGTAACGGGTGGATGCGCCGATTTGCGCGTAGGGAAACAATCGTCCTCTGCCCGAAAATGTTCATTGCAATACGGCCAAAGCCGTTGCGAACTTCCACGAGGACAAATTTGTCAGCACGCGTAATAGGCCCTGCTGTGCGGTGTGTGCTTTTTTGTTTGCGAATGTCCCGGTGCGAGGTGCGAAGTATGAATGACAAGTCGGTCAGGCTTGCCGTAGTCGATGACGAAGCCGACATTCGTTGCATGATCGCCGACTATTTCTCCAGGGACGGCTATCATGTAAGTCGCTGCGCCTCAGCGAACGAGCTCGACATGATGCTTCAGGCGGCACCAGCCGATCTCGTCATCCTCGATGTTTCGCTGCCCGGCGAGGACGGCATTTCGATTGCGCGACGGCTGCGCTCGGAACAGGCGACTCCAATCATCATGCTGACCGGGTTGCATGATGTGGTCGACAAGGTTGTCGGCCTCGAGGTGGGAGCTGACGACTATGTGACCAAGCCATTCGACCTGCGCGAGCTGAAAGCCCGGGTCCGCGCGGTGTTGCGCCGTAGCGAAGCCGGCGCAGCGGGGCTCACTCGACAGCAAGCGAATTGCGAACGGGCACGGCTTGTCTCCTTCGGCAGGGTCTGCCTCGACCTCGATAGACATCTTCTGATCGACGATGACGGTTCGGAGGTTCACCTGACTGCGACAGAGTATAATCTCCTTGCTGCGTTTGCCCGTAGCCCCAACCGAGTGCTTTCACGCGAACAACTGCTCGACACGGCACCAGGGCGAAACGGAGAGCCGTTCGATCGCTCGATCGACATTCGTGTGACGCGTATTCGCAAGAAAATCGAGGCCGTCCCGAGCAAACCGCAGGTCATTCGCACGGTGCGCAACGTCGGTTACATCTATGTCCCGCCAATGGTGGCCGCGTGAAGAGCGAAAAGCCGGCGGCAAGCGACGCGATCGCGCGGCGCCTAAACACGCCCGAACAATTTGCCGCGGTTTATGCGGCGGTCGTCGCTTCGGCGCTGGATGCCGTCATCGTTGTCGACGAGGAGGGCGTCGTCGTCACGATGAACCCCGCAGCGGAAGAAATCTTCGGCTATCGACTGTCGGAGGCGACCGGAAGGAAAATCGGGGATCTGATCGTTCCCGATCACCTCAAATGTGCCCACGAGGCGGGCGTTCTTCGATACCGCGCAACGCGCGAGCCGCATGTCCTTGGCCGACGAGTCGAAATGGAGGCGCAATGCAGCGATGGCCGCATCATTCCGGTAGAACTGGCCATCACGGAAGTGGCGCTGCCCGAAGGCAATCTGTTCACCGCCAACCTGCGGGACCTGTCGTCCGCCCGCGCGGCGTCGGCCGAGATCGAACGGCAACGCGAGGCCCTCTATCAGAACGAGAGGCTGGCAGCGGTGGGTTCGCTGCTTGCGGGCGTTGCTCATGAATTGAACAATCCGCTCTCGATCGTTCTCGGCCAATCGACCTTGCTCCGCGAAGAGATTGAGGCGACGGGCACATCCCTGCTGGAACGGGCTACCAAGATCGAGGCGGCGGCCGAGAGATGCGTCCGCATCGTGCGCTCCTTTCTCGCCATGGCGCGGCAGCGGAAGGCCGAGATGCGTAGTGTCGAGGTGGTACCGCTCATCGAGGGGGCTATCGAACTTCTGGGCTACGGGTTGCGAAGCGCCGGTATCGAAATCGTTCGGGAGTTTGCTCCCGCGCTCCCCAAGGTCGTCGCCGATCCCGACCAGGTTCAGAACATCCTGACCAACCTCCTCGTCAATGCGATGCAGGCGTTGGAGTCGATCCACGGGTATCGGAAAATACGCGTCGGGGCGACATACGGGAACGGCGGCCTACAAATCCTTGTCGCCGATAACGGCCCGGGTGTAGCGCCCGATCATGCGCGACGCATTTTCGATCCCTTTTTCACGACCAAGCCGCAGGGCGTCGGTACGGGCATAGGCCTGTCGATCTCGCGCGGTCTGGCGGAAGCTCAGGGCGGCAAGCTCGAGATGGTCGATAATCCCGGCATCGGCGGCGCAGCATTCGAACTTGTGTTGCCCACGATTGCAAAACAGCCCGGTGGAGCCGGTGTTTCCGGCGTTGCAACGGATCGCTCCACTCCAACCCAGGTGGCCGAGTGCCCACTTGCAATCGTCATTGACGATGAACCGGAAGTCGCGGTGCTGCTCGCGGATGCACTGGGCAAGGCCGGTTACAGATGTGACGTGGCGACAAGCGGGCGTGAGGGACAGGCGCTGATAGCCGCGCAGCCAGCCGCATACGATGTCATCATCTGCGACCTGCGCATGCCCGATATCGACGGTCCGGCCCTGTTCCGGTGGCTGAGGGCCCACCATCCCTTGCTGGCCAAGCGGATCGTGTTCGCTACGGGCGATGCGCTCGGCCCGGCTGCCGGCCGCTTCCTGAGCGAGGCGGGGTGCCCCGTGCTCGAAAAGCCCTTCACCGCCGCCGAAGTGGCGGCTGTCGTCGAGACACCACCGGCAAGTGCCCGTAACGCACGGGCTGTTTCTCCTGGCTCCAGCGAATGAAGAAACAACTTGTTCAGTCAATGCTCGTTTGCGCCCTTTTGTTTCCGGCCCCTGCGCTTGGGGATTCGTTGACCTACAAGAACGCCCGTTTTGGCACCGTCGTCACATTTCCGGCCAAAATTTTCCTGCGGGCAATGGACCCGCCACCGCGCGGCGAAGGCATGACGTTCCTTTCGCGCGACGGGGCCAGTCTGGGAACCTACGCGATGAACAATGCGCTCGGCCTCTCACCCGAAGAGTTTGCCGAACAGGCCGATGATTGCGCGGTAGGGGAATGCGAAATGACCCGTCGCCATGTGGAAGATGGCTGGGTCACCTTTTCGGGCGAGCGCGGCGGCCACATCTTTCACAAGCGCTGGAAGTTCGGACAAGACAATATCATTCACGGGCTGACATACCGCTATCCGTCATCCGCATGGGACGTCCACGACCAGTTGGCCGACGGAATCCTTCAAAGCTTCGACGGTCCATAGAGCGCGAGAGCCGGGCACGCGGTCGCACGCCACTCTCAGCGACCAGGGGCGCGGCTGCAGAAGCCCCTCTGCTTGAAACAATTGAAGCTTAGCGGTGTGCGGCACGAAGTAAGACGGAAACATCACCGCACGATCCTCTCCGCACCGTCGCATTGGCGGCGTTGCATCACGAATCCAGAAAGGAACCTGATATGACTCGACGGACCAGCCGAACCAACTTCGGCATTGTCGGCCTGCTGTTGATGCTGGGTGTCGCGCACCCGGCGATGGCCGAGACCGCGCATTCCAACGCAATCTCATGTTACGCATATGTTCATTCCCAATGCTATGGCAATGGCGAGAACAATTGCAGTCAGGAAGACTACGAATGGGGTCTCGACCAGTGCGACGGATACTATCCGAGCAAGGGCGTGGTGCGGCCTAAAGCGCCAGGGGATCTGACCTCGCAGGCCACCAGCCCTCGGACAAGGGCCATGATCGAAAGCTCCTTCAAAAAGCGGTAACCGCCGGCAAGGTCGAAGGGCCCGAAATCATCCCGGTTCTTCGACCGACCGGTCTTCGATCTTCAACCTGATCCCGGATGCCGGGGGGCTACGACACCGGTTCCTTGCAGAACTTTCTATCGCCTGTGGTAGGTGCGTGGCCTACGACGAGTTGGCAGCCGGCATCCTCCAAAGCTTCGACGGCCGATAGATCGCGCGAGCCCGGCGGTTGTACGCCACTCTTCACGGACCAGCGCGGGCTGCAGGAGCCCCTCTGCTTGAAACAATTGAAGCTTGGCGGTGTGTGGCGCGAAGTCTGAAACATCGCCGCACGATCCTCTTCGCACCGTCGCACTGGCGGCATTGCATCAAAAATTCAGAAAGGAACCAAAATGATAAAGACCATCAAAGGGGTCAGTGCTGCTACCCTTTTCGCGCTAGGCGCACTTGGAGGATTTGCTGTCGAACCATCGCTCGCACTAGCCGACGACGACGTCGACCTCTACTGTTTCGAGTACACGGTCAACGGTAAGGTGGAGCTTGAGTGCTCTTCGTTCGAAGATCTCAGAGCCGAGTGCAAACTCACGGATCCTGAGACTACTACCGATGTCTGCCAGGACGTGAATGCATCAAAAATCGAGCGGCCGACCAAGCTGCTCGGCCGCTAGGCGCCCGTCCTCAGCCTGTGTGCGCCTCGGGCGCGCGCGCAGGTTTCCGCCAGAGAAACGTCAGCGCCCGGTTGTTGCAGTCATGCTCCCTGCCTTCAAGCCGCAGCAAAGCAGGCCGATACGCACGGATTGCAATTCAGAACGTGGCAGGTTCGAGCGCTGGAAAGACTGCCACACCCGGAAACTCATCAGAACGAGCGCGGTTTCGACTTGGCGCTCACTCGCTTCGATCGGTGCCAGCGCCTCCTTCACCAGGGCCGCGACGCCCGCCTCGACCGCGCACAGGAAACCGTCGAGTTCGGGGACGATTTCGCGGTCACGCGCGGCCAGATCCAGACGCAGCGCGCCGCGCTCATAGAAGCCGTCCACTTCCTCTACCAGCTTTTTCAGCCGTTGTTCGATGCGATCGAGCCCTTCGAATACGGCTGCGGCTGATTCCGGAAGGGGCGGGCGCATCTCCTGCCAGACGTGCTGGCCACAAGCCCGAACGATATCTCCCAAGGTCGGGAAATGGCGCGACACCGTCGCCTGACCGACGCCGGCGCGCGCAGCGATATCGGCAAACGTCGTCGGCGCGACGCCTTTTTCGTCATGGAGTTCCATGGTCGCGCGGACGATGCGAGCGCGGGTACGATTCCGCTCTTCCGCTCGCTTGCCCATTGTGTAGCGTCTTGCCATTGGCGCCCGCATATTCCTGTTATTACATTTTCACGAAAATCAGCTTCTATCAATATCAATTTCGTGATAACTGCTTACCGCGCCGAACGATACATTGCGTGGGCGTTTCTGAGGACGCAGGTCCGTCAATTGACGGGATACGGGGCTGTCAGGTGACATGTCGCTGGAGGGGGATATGTCAACGCGTGCAGATGAGAGCGGGAAAGCGATGGTCGGCTCGGCGGTTCTCCGGTCCATCTTCGATTCCAGCGGCATACCACCGCGTGAGGCTTTTGCGCTTTGGCAGGAGCAGTTGGATCACCTTGCCGAGGCGCGGCTCGTAAAGGAACCTGAAGGATTCCATGCGCGCGCGGAGGCTGTCGTTCTCGATAGATTGGTTGTGGGAAGCATCCAGAACACAGCCTATGCCTATGACCGCTCCAGGTTTCGTATAGCGCGGGACGGCATCGACCACTACATGCTGCAATTCTACAAGAAGGGCCGCATGATCTGCCGAATAACCGGCACAGGTGAGGCGATCAAGCCGGGCGACATGATCCTCGCCGACATGGCGAACCCGGAGTCGGTGGTCATTCTGGATATCGATGTCGTGAATCTGGTTGTGCCACGCGCCTTGTTGGCACCCTTGCTTGTTGAGCCTGATGCGCACGGCTTGCGGCATTTCTCCGGCAACGACGTTCTGGTTAAACTGCTTTTCGATCACGTGACCGCGCTTTATGCGCAATCTCACCATATCGCAGTGGAACAGGCGGTAGCACTTGTTCCGTCCCTGTTGGAATTGTCGGCCGCGGCAATCAATGGCGCGGTCGGTGATGAGACACGGCAGGGCGTATCTTCCGCGCTCAGGCAGGCGATCTGCCGCTACATTGGCGATCATGCACTGGAGTTCGGATTGTCACCACAACAGATCGCCGCGCAATTCGGCATCAGTGCGCGCAAACTTTCCTATCTATTTCAGGAGGACGGTGGGATCGCCACCTACATCCAGGGTGAGCGACTGCGCCTGGCACGCCTGGCACTGATGGATCCGGCGCAACGTGGCAGAACCATTGCCGAAATCGCCGAAGCCCATGGGTTCGCTCATCGCACCAGTTTCATCCGCGCCTTCGAGCGCACCTATAGCCTCACGCCCAGCCAGCAGCGCGCGATCGCCGCTGGACGGCGGAGTGCGGACAAGGACGCGTTGTCGCGCGCATCGCCAATCAAGTGGATAGGGCGTTTTTAGCCGACTCCAGGAAGGGCTCCGGAGGCGCATAACAGCGCCAGGTCCAAGGGGGACAAGATGTCAGAGCCGAGCACTCAAAGCGAAGGAGCGAATGCCGGGCAGGCCATTCCACGCTCGGTTTTCGATACCTCGATTTTGCCCCAGCTCAGTGCATTCGAAGACTGGCAGGAGCAGTTGGAGCCGATTTGCGAAGCACGACTCAGCAAAAGCTCTGACATGGATTTCCATGCTCGCGTTGAGAGCGTCGTCCTGGACAAGATCGTCATCGGGGATATGCAGCTCACACCCCAGGCTTTCGACCGCTCCCGCTTCTGCATCGCGCGGCACGGCGTCGAGCATTATGTCCTGCATTTCTTCAAGAGGGGGCGCCTGGTCTGCCGAAATACCGAGACGGGCAACCGGCTTGAGCCGGGTGATATGCTGGTGGCGGATATGGCGCATCCGCAGCGCATGGTCCTTACCGACATTGATTTCTTGCATGTCGCCGTGCCGCGTCCGCTGCTGGCCCCTCTGCTTATCGAGCCGGATGCATATCCGATCCGTCACATTCGCGGCGACAACATCCTGGTCAAGATGCTGCACGACCAGATGTATTCTCTGGTATCCTATGCCCATCAGATCAGCGTGTCGCAGGCACAGGCGCTGATGCCGGCGATCCTGCAACTGTCCGCGGCCGCGATCAACGGAATGGTGGGGGAACGGACGGCGGACGGTGTGCGCCAGTCACTGACACAGGCCATTCGCCGGCATGTCAGCATTCATGCGCTCGACCCGGACCTTTCGCCTCAGAGAATTGCCGCTCAATTTGGCATCAGCCGGCGTAAACTCTCCTATCTCTTCCAGGAAGATGGCGGTGTCTCCACTTACATGCAAAACGAACGGTTGCGCCTCGCGTGCCAGGCGCTGATGGATCCGGCGCAACGCGGCAGGACCATCGGCGAGATTGCGCAGGCCCACGGATTTTCCCATCGCACCAGCTTCATCCGGGCTTTCGAGCGTGTCTACAATCTGACGCCCAGCCAACAGCGCGCTCTCGCCACCGACAGACGCAGAACCGGTGCGGGCACGACGGTGGAACCCGCGCCATTCAGATGGATCGACATTCCCTGACGCCAAGCCCTGGGTCGTGTAGGGATTCGGCGCACGATGTGCGATTGGGCGTCGTCGGGGCGGATCGTTTCCTGCGTTTCGCCCGGCCGTTTGCGCGTCAGGCGACGCCTGCATCGGTCATTTTGCGCGCAATGTGACAACTGCGACCCGGCTGCCACAACTGCGTTGCAATTCCTCAAAGCCATTGCGATTGCTGACGATAT
Organism: Nitratireductor sp. GCM10026969; assembly: GCF_042660605.1. Lineage (NCBI taxonomy): Bacteria > Pseudomonadati > Pseudomonadota > Alphaproteobacteria > Hyphomicrobiales > Phyllobacteriaceae > Nitratireductor > Nitratireductor sp. GCM10026969. The sequence continues at coordinate 36,241 of NZ_JBHSUM010000001.1, read as the reverse complement.
CCGGCGCACGAAGCGGGACGATTGCCGCGCGCGGTGTAACCGAGGAGCAGCGCGGCATTCCCGGAATGACTTGCTGCAAAGTCCACATTGAATGGGTGAGGTATGAAGTTTCTTGGCAATTCTCTCGCAACGCCATTGGCGTTTCTGGCACTTTCTACCCCGGCTTGGGCCGCCGATCCGATCACCTTCGAGCCGCCGGTCCCTCCCGCCGAAGTCGCCTCCCATGATTGGACCGGACCTTATGTCGGCGTCCAGGGTGGCTTCGGATGGGCGAATCTCGAACAGACCGCCGGTCCGGATTTCTTCCTGGAGGGCAATTCTGTAGATCTCAGCGGCCCCTTCATCGGCGCTCACGCCGGATACAACGTCCAATGGGACAGTCTCGTTCTGGGCGTCGAAGGCGATATCAATGCGTCCTGGATTGACGGTGACTTCATATGGGGCGGTGACGAGACCGGCTCGGCCAGGGTGAACTGGTTCGGCTCGCTGCGCGGCCGCCTGGGTCTTGCGGTGGATAAGACGCTCTTCTTCGGCACAGCGGGTCTGGCCGCCGCAGGTGTCAACATCGATCTTCCCGCGATCTCCGTTAGCGACGATCAGACCTACATGGGCTGGACGGCCGGCCTAGGCATCGAGCACATGCTCAAGGAAAACTGGTCGGTTCGCGGCGAGTACCGCTACTACGATTTCCAGAACGCGACCTTCTTTGAGAACCCGATCGAGCACGATTTCGATCTGACCATGCACACGGTCTCGATCGGCCTCACCTACAAGTTCTGAGTGCAACCGTGCTTTGGGGAGTCGGCTCTCCCGACCTCCAAGGGTCGGCTTCTCACGTTCTTCTTGCGCGTTCGGCGACATCCGAGATGGCCATTTTGCGCGCATTGCGACAATGGAACCAGCCTCCACACATGCGCATTGCGCTGACCCCAACTCATTGCAATTGCTCAGGAATCACAGGCGCAGGGGACGTCGGTGAAAGGTCCAGGACGGGGCGGACGCCTTTTTCCGATCCCTGGCCGGACAGCTTGACCAACTCCCTTCGGAACCTGACCGCTCGACACGATCGGCCAGGCTGCGGACTGCGCTGCCTTGACCAAACCGCAGAAAGGCCATGGCCCAGATGATTGGCAAAACCGTTTCCCGCCGGCAGCATTCGAAATCACGTCGCGCGCTTTCCGACACGCCCAGGGGAAGCACGGCGCTGGCGCGCATTCCTGCCACCGCGCTCCTTCTGGGTGGCGCGCTTGTCGCGCCGGCCTCTGCCGTGGACAGCACCTGGCTGGAACTGCCGATCGACGGCAATTACAACGACGTCATCAACTGGTCGCCAAATGCCGCGCCGGTCAATCAGGGCGATACCGCCATATTCGGACAGTCGAATACGACCAATTTGACGATCACAGCTCCAACAGATGTCGACGCGTGGATATTCAACGCCGGTGCGGACGGCTATATCTTTACCAATGACCAAGCCGTTAACTTTGTTGGCGACGGCATTTCTATAACCGACGCCGTCAACGGTGTTCCATTTACTGTGCAAAGGATTATCAACAATGCCGGTGGTACGGTGGTTTTCTATTTCGACAGCGGTGCCGGTCACATTTTTATCGACAATAATGATTCCGTCCTGTTTTCGCACAACAGCAGTGCCGACAGCGCCAGGATCACAACCTCGAACACGGGCACCACGCAATTCGAAGGCAACAGCACCGCAGGCAGTTCCATCTTGACTGTCGATGACGGCGGAAATCTCCATTTTGAAGACGCCAGCATGGCCGCCAGTGCAACGATTGCCAACGGCGGGACCCTGTTATTTACGGACAACAGCACGGCCGGCGCCGCGCAAATCACAAATACGGGCATCAACTCTTCGATGGGCTTCTACGATTCCAGCACCGCGGGCAACGCGCTCATCGAGATTGACGCTGCTTCGTTTGGTCTCTTGTTTTCGAACGACAGCACGGGGGGCAGCGCCGTCATAATGAGCGATGGTGTGGTCCTGTTTGGGGGTAACAGCACTGCGGACAATGCGACCATCATCAACAGGGCCGGCGCCGATCTGCTGTTCACGAATAACAGCACAGCCGGGAATGCAACAATCGCCAACACTACGGCCGGCAACTTATCCTTTTTCGGCACCAGCACCGCGGGCAATTCGGCGATCACGAATAACGGGACGCTGCGGTTCGAAGCGGATAGCACGGCGGCAGACGCGACAATCGACAATGACAGCCTGGTGCAGCTTTTTGATAACGCCAGCCTTGGAAATGCGCGGCTCATCGCCCAGCCAGGGTCGATAACCGAGATCAACCCGCTAACAGCGGCAAGCGCCACGGTCGGTTCAATCGAGGGCGCAGGCGACATCAATCTCGGCGACAGGGGACTCATCGTCGGCCTGAATGACCTTTCGACGGAATTCAGCGGTGTCTTGTCGGGCGTCGGCGGCTCCTTGCAAACGGTCGGAGAAGGCGCTCTGACGTTATCTGGCGTCAATACCTATACCGGACCGACTTCCATCAGCGGCGGCACGCTGATCGTCAACGGCTCCATCGCCAATGCGTTCTTCGTCGACGTGTTTGATGGCGGGACGCTGGGTGGAACTGGCACGGTGAGCAACACCTTTGCCTGGAACGGCAGCACCGTGGCGCCAGGTGCTTCCATCGGCACATTGAATGTTGCGGGCAACATTACCTTTGGCCCCGGTTCAAGCTATGAAGTGGAAATCAATTCCGCCGGGCAGAGCGACCTTATCGACGCTACGGGCATCGCCACACTCAACGGCGGCAGCACGGCCGAAGTCGTACCCTTCCCCGATTTCGCCCTCGACACGCAATATACCATCCTGAGCGCAGCAGGCGGCGTTAATGTTATTGGCAGCGGAATGGGCGTCGATTTTGCAGATGCCTCGCTCTTTCTCACCCCGTCGCTGACCTATGGCGCCAATGATGTGTTCCTGACCATCACACAGACCGCCGATTTCGACAGCGTCGCGCTGACGCCGAACCAGATCGCGGCCGCGGGCGGTGCCCAGTCGCTCGGCGGTGGCGAATTGTTCAATACCATCGCACTGCTTGGCACTGAGGACGAGGCGCGCGCCGCTTTTGATGCGATCTCCGGGGAAATCCACGCCTCGGCCAAGTCCGCCCTCATCGAGGACAGCCGTTTTGTGCGCGAGGCAGCCAATGCGCGTTTGGGCGTCGCGAGCGAGGGCCTTGGGTTCTGGACCCAGGCCTTCGGCGCGAGCGGCCATACCGACAGCGATGGCAACGCTGCCACGCTGGACCGCTCGACCGGTGGCGTCTTCATCGGCGCGGATGGTGAGGTCGTCTTCGATGGCTGGCAGGCCGGCGTGCTGGCCGGCTACAGCCGCTCAAGTTTCAGCGCCGACGACCGTGCGTCTTCGGGATCGGCTGACAGCTATCACCTCGGTGCCTACGGCGGCACGGAATGGAACGATCTCGCCGTCCGCTTCGGCGGCGCCTATAGCTGGCACGATCTTGAGGTGAACCGCACCGCAGCGTTCACCGGCTTTTCCGACAGCCTTTCGTCAAGCTACTCGGCCGGCACCGGCCAGCTTTTCGGCGAGGTGAGCTACGGCATGGATGTTGACTCGGCACGTTTTGAGCCCTTCGGCAATCTCGCCTGGGTCAATCACGAGACTGATGGGTCCACCGAGGATGGCGGCGCGGCCGCACTCACCCGTGCCAGCGACGCGGTCAATACCACCTTCACGATACTCGGGCTGAGGGCTTCGACGGAGTTGGTCATGGGCGAAGCCAGCAATGCCCGGCTTTCCGGCATGATCGGTTGGCGCCACGCCTTTGGCGACGCTCCCACGGCCACAAACACCTTCGTTGCCGGCGGCGATGCCTTCACCGTAGCCGGCGTTCCGTTGGCTCAGGACGCGCTGGTCCTCGAAGCCGGTTTCGATCTGAACATCACGCCTGAGGCCACGCTCGGCATTGCCTATTCCGGCCAGATCGGCTCCGGTGCCTCCGACCACAGCGTCAAAGCCAATCTCGGCGTCAGGTTCTAGGAGCTGGGAAGGGAGAGCCACCATACCCCAGATCGAAGGCGTCGACTCGTCGACCTCAACATGCACATTCGGAATGATCAGGCCTGACCAGTTCTCTGAACCTGCAGTGTGGAAATAGTGGAATTGAAACCGACCGCCGAGAAAGACGGCTGTCAGAGCCTCGTCGAGCAGCCCCATAATGACGGTTGCATCATGCTTATTGCGAGGCAGGTAAGGCTTCCGGCGGGAGCCGAGGCAAACGTTCCGACCGTGAATTCTTCAGGCGCAAGCATCGATCACCACCTTTCCTGCAGCGGGCGGATCTGCATGTCCGACATGGAGAGATCGCGGAGCCCAATCGCCCGCCGCAAAGCGGGAGCAGAACATACATGCGCGACGGTGCGAAAAGCTGGAATGCGGCAGCGATGAGGGACGTTGACAGAATCTTCGGGCGCGCGCGGCTCTACGGCGCTGCCGCTTTGCCTGTATGTCGTTCTGCCGGCCGCGACGCAAGAACAGCCAGAGTACTCGAATAGTGGGAACGGTGGCTGCCACCCTCGAAGGCGAAGTGGCGCCCTACATCGACGGGCTGCTAACCGTGATCAAGTTCAAGCCGGCCAGATCGTCAACGCCGAGCTCGGCGCGTGCGAGACTCCAAATGTTCAGCGAGGGGTCGTTTGCTTATGGGGAAACGGCGCTTCTCATCTCAAAGGCCGACACCGGGCGTATTGCGGACATTGATTCAGTACCATCAGGGCATTGGATAATTGACCGCGGCAGCATTTAAGATGGTAGCGCCTCGAATTGACCCCATGAAGAATTTCTATTTTAAATCAAAGCGTTAATGCGTCAACTGCCAAACCACTCCCAATTCCGCCACGCCATAGAGGAAATTCATCAACCAAAACAATAAGTTGAGATGGTGGCTTGGTAGCGGAGGACCGCTACCGTCGATCCCCACACCTGCCGGACGTACTCTATAGGCTCCGATTGTTCTCCCGGAACTTGGCGGCCTAGGTATGCTCACAGCATGACCTGTTTTGGCCGAAGAACAGGCATGACGTAATCGCGGGAGCGGTGGCCACCAAGCTGTGGCGACGACGTTAGGAACTCTAGCCGGCTGGCTGTCCCCCGATAGGATGAAGAATGGGCTCACGATTGACGCCGGGCCCAGGATGCGATCGATGGGCGCGTTATGCATGGTTCACGATCACGCCCGAATTCCATCACCAACGGTGAAGTGGTCAGCCAAGATGGAGTGCGCTGCCCAGGTGTTCGCTTGCAGGAGAAAGCATTAGGGATGACCTGACGGGAATCGAGGCCGGCCGAGGCAAAAGGACCGGCCCAGGTGGGAGCAATGCCTGGGTCGGTCGTTCACAGGGGGAGGTGAACAGCAACTGGCGTTGCTTAGCGCCGAAGTGCGTGGACGAACAATTGTTCCGCCGCATCAGTGAGCGGCTGCGACCTATTTTCCTCGTCCAGTTCCTACCAGCCGTACTGGAACGTGGCGCCGGCCTGGTGGTCGCCGTTTTGCACGACACGGCCAGAGGTGCCCCTGCCGAACTGGAATAGTCCGTAGGCGTTGCCGTCGCCGTTCTGACGGATCGTGCCCTCGTGGCCGCCGCCCTCCTGATGCACGATGCCGAGATTGCCGCGTCCGTTCTGCGCCAGCCCGGCCACATTGCCGAAGCCCTTCTGCTTGATGCGGCCGCTCTTGATGCCTTCAGCGAGCGCATAGAGGCGCAACCCCGTTTGCAGCATGTGGGCATCGGGCGGATTGACGGGTTGGAAGCTCAGCGAGACAGAGCCGCCGGCATAAGCCGGAGCGCTGGCGAGGCAAGCGCCGAGCACGGCGGTGGAGAGAATGGCGCGGATCATGACTTATCCTTCTTTGAAAACGGTGCTGCCTTTGCCGGATGAAGAGCTTTGCCATGCCGGCTCAGCCGGTGCGCTTGCTGCACGTGAGCCGGCCGGCGGGCGTTTCGACCTCCAGTGAGGCCTCGAAAATCGAGCCGGAACCACCGAGCGTGACCTGCCCGACCTTCGCCGGCTTGCCGGGGGTCGCAGAGAAGTCACCGCCCTGGCTGATGTTCGAGCTTCCCGAACCGCCGACGGACTTGACACGGAAGATGTAGGAGCCGCTGATGGACCTGTCGGAATGCACGACACCCTCGAGCGTTGTCATGCCGCTCATGGTGGTGGTCTGCACTTCGCAGCGCGCGGGGCCGGAATGGGCAATACCGGCGCCGGCCATCAGAGCTGTGGCCGAGAGCGCCAGCGCGAGCCCGACCGCCGCCGGGAAAAGATGCTGATTGCGCAACATGGAAACCTCCTCAGTCGCTGCGGAGCGGAGGCCGACGACGAAACTGTCCCGGCGCTCCTCCTGAGCCCCTTCACCCTACCGGCAAGTCTGGACAAAGGCCGCGACATTGCCGCTGCCGGACTGGCTGACTTCGCCGTCGCAGCCCTTGCCGACCTGTACGCCCGCGGCGATGTTGCCGTTGCCGTCCTGGGTGAGGATGGCGTTGTGATCGCGGCCGAACTGGCCGACGCCTGCGGCGTTCCCGCTGCCCCGCTGCCAGATGTCGGCATGGTTGCGGCGACCCTGCTGGCCGATGGCGGCGGTGTTGTTCCTCCCCCGCTGGCGGACGACGGCGCCGTTGCGCTCGCCGTCCTGATAGACGCCGATCCGGTTGCGCGAACCGGACTGATCGCCGCCGGCGGAATTGGCCCAGCCAAACTGCTCGATGAAGATGCTGTTGGCGGAAGCGGGCAGAACGGTGAGGCCGAAGAGAGCAGCGGTCGCGGTGGTGATGATGAAATTGCGGATCATTGAACTTCCTCCTGGGGCGGGCGTCCCCCGCGGGTTTTCGACAATCACAGTTCTAGCGAGGCAACCCGGAACCGCTGCTGAACCGCGTCTTCAGCCGCCGTTCACCGACCGGGAGGGGAGTGGGCGGCCGGCCGCCCTCCCGTCGGAGGGCCGCTCATTGCAGCCTCGCCGGCGAACTGGAGGAGGCTGGGGAACGAATGCGTCGTCTTCATCTTCCACCTCCACATCTGCAAGCTGAGCCGGGAGGTCGAGGGCACGGCCGAGCAGATCTACAGGCACACCTGCCGCCTCGGCCTAGGAGCGGTCGCCTTGAAACGGAAGGACAGTCCCTAATACCGGACGGTGTTCTCCACCTTGATGTGGCCAAGCAGAATTTGAATTGCCCGGAGATTCCCGGTGGTCTTATAGATAATGGAGGCCTTGGTGCGATGAAGGGAATGTGTGCCATAATCCTCACGGCGAAGGCCAATCCCCGAAACCCATTCATCGGCCAGGCGCGCATACTGCCTGGTCAAATTGCCGGCATGATCGAACCGACTGGGAAAGGCAAAGTCGTCGACCCGCCCCTACATTCGAGCCATACAAGTAGGCTCGCTCGAGTGTCTACCATCAGTTCGAATTGAACGGGCCTGCCAGTCTTCTGTTGCACAGCCATGGCCCGGGTCCGAATCTCCGGGCCGCTTACCAACGTGCCGATCTTGAGCTTCACCAGGTCGCAGCCACGCAGCTTGCTACGATCAGCTTGCGCGACTTTGCGATCGATAAGTCGCCGTTCTGCCTACGCGTTTGCCGGTCCTCAAGGAGATCTTTAGGACCGCAGATTTTGTCGAAGCGGACATCCGGCGATCCGATACCTGATCTCTGCTATGGGCTCCAAGGCGACACTTGCCGAAACGAGCGGCTGAGACCGCCACATCATAAGCCATGACCCGCCCACCCCCGTTCGGAGCTCACTAGGCTGGCTAGAGTTTTCGCCGGCCGCGTGGCCGCCTCCGCGGCTGAGTTGAATCTGGGGCGTGTTGGAGGTTGGGCTACTCCGGCACAGCCACCCGAAGTGGTTCGATTTTGAAGTCGAACTGCATGAGCCTCAGGCCGCGAGCGCCGTCGGCAGTGCGGGCCCTCCCGGAACGATCCCGGTTGGGTTAAGAGCCTTGATCGAGTAGTAGCCGCGCTTGATGTGGTCGATGTTGACCGTGTCGCGCACGCCGGGGATGGCAAGGATCCGGTCCTGGTAAGCGCTGAGAGCGGAGTAGTCCGCGATGCGGCGCAGGTTGCACTTGAAAAGGCCGTGATAGGCGACGTCGAAGCGCACCAGCGTCACGAAGAGCCGCACATCCGCTTCTGTGAAGCAGTCGCCCAAAAGGAATTCACGGCCGTCGCCGAGGCGCCCCTCAAGGTCATCCAGCATCGCGAAGACGTCGTGGAACGCTTCCTGGTAGGCCTCTTGGGTGGTGGCAAAGCCCGCGCGGTAGACGCCGTTGTTCAGTTGCGGATAGATGCGGGCGTTGAGCGCGTCGATCTCTTCGCGGAGCTTGGCCGGATAGAGGTCGAAGCTGGGGTCCGCCAGATCGCCGAAGCCCGAATTCAGCATCCGCAGGATGTCGGCGGATTCGTTGTTCACGATGGTGCCCTGGACCTTGTCCCACAGCACCGGCACCGTTGCCCGGCCAGAGATGGCGGGATTGGCGCGGGTGTAGATCTCGTGCAGGAAGCTGGCGCCGTTCAGAGTGTCGAGGTCGGCTCCGCCAGTGTCGCCGAAGCGCCAGCCCTGGTCGGAGATTTCGGGCTCGACAACCGATACCGAGATAACGTCTTCCAGCCCTTTCAGCTTGCGCCCGATCAACGCCCGCGACGCCCACGGGCAAATGAGGGCCACGTAGAGGTGATAGCGGCCCGCCTCGGTCTTGAAGCCCGCTTCGCCGGTCGGACCGGCGCTGCCGTCGGGCGTCACCCAGTTGCGGAAGTTGGAAGTCTGGCGGACGAAGCCGCCTTTCTCGTCCTTGGCCTGGACGGGCTGCCAGTCGGCCACCCATTTCCCGTTCATCAACATGGTCGTCTCCTCAATTGGTCAGGTTTATGGTGGTGCCCCAAGGGTCGTGCAGGGTCAGGGCGCCGGTGTCCTTGATGCTTGCGATGCCGGCGCTTTCGGCGCGTGCGGCAATGGCCGCAAGGTCCCCGGAATCCCGGACCATGACCTCGACGGCATCGAGGCCTGCCATCCGCGCGGGGCGTTTACCGGCACGGCGGCTGTTCCAGACGTTGCCCGCAAGCTGGTGGTGGTAGCCGCCGCTGCCGTAGAAGCTGGCGCCGGGATCGCGCGCAGCGATGTCGAGGCCGAGCACGTCGCGGTAGAAGCGATCGGCATCCGACGTATCACCCACCTGCAGGTGAACATGGCCGACCCCGCCGCCCTCGGGGAAGCGCGACCATTCGGTGCCCTCGGCACTTTCCAGCAGGTCCTGAATGTCCAGCGCTTTGGTGCCCATCCGGATCTCGCCGCTCTCGCCGTGCCAGCGTGAAACCGGGCGGTCGGCATAGACCTCGATGCCGTTGCCCTCGGGATCGGCGAGGTAGAGCGCCCCGCTGACGGTGTGGTCCGACGCGCCCTGAAGCGGCACGCGCGCCGCGGCGACGTAGGCGACCCAGCGGGCCAGGTCCGACCGGCTCGGCATCAGGAAAGCGGTGTGAAAGAGCCCGGCCTGTCGCGGATCGAGCGGGGCCAGGCTTGGATCGCCCACGAGCTCCAGAAGCGGCGTGCCTCCGGTGCCGAGCGTGATGCGATGTTCGCCGCGCGCGATCGGGCTGAGCCCGAGCACCGCCCGGTAGAAGGTGGAGACCGCATCGAGGTCACGCACCTTGAGCCGGACGGCCCCGATCCGCATCGGCGCGGCATTCAGGTCGAAGAAGTCGGTAGCGATGGTCATGGCGGGTCTCCTTGAGAAAGAGTGCGGCCGCGGGAAGTTCCCCGCGGCCGGCAGAGGGATCAGGTGCGGCTGCGTTTCAGCGCGAAGGCACCGTCGCCGAGCAGGGCCTGGACAACCAGCGTCACCGCCCAGAATGCCGGAAACTCCCAGCCGCCGCCTTCGTTCGAGAAGAAGAAGCCGGCCGCGCCGTGGACCAAGTAGATCGATCCGAGCAGGATCGGCACCAGCGCCAGCGACACCCATCGGCTGTAGAGCCCGAGGATCAGCGCGGGGCCGCCGAAGAGCTCGGCCGCGATGACGAGGTAGGCGAGCGGCCCGGGCAGACCGAGGCTGGCGAAGTAGCCCGCCGTGCCGGCCGGGGTGAAGATGAACAACTTCAGGCTGACATGGACGAGGAAGAGGATGCCCATCGAAACGCGCAGGATCGTCGCGGCAAGATCGGCATTCGTGACGCCGTCGACGAGCGACGGACGGGCGGGATCGGTTGCGTTGGTCATGGTCACGTTCCTTGGAGGGGTTGGCTCAGGCAGTACGCTGCCAGGAGGGAGCGATGTCGGTGCCGTGCCCAAGGCCGTAGCCCAGCGTGATGTTCAGCGCCCCGACCGGCTCGAGGTAGCGGGCGGTGGCAAGGGCGCCGGTCTCCAGCGTGTCGAACCCGGCGCTCCGCGCCAGTTCGGCGATCGCGGCGCGGGCGGCCTCGTCGTCTCCGGCAACAAAGACCGTCGCGGGCTGTCCGGCGGCCTGACCGCCGTTCTGGAGGACCTGCGCGAAGATCGTGTTGAAGGCCTTGACGACCTTCGCCTGCGGCGCGCGCTTCTGGATTTCCTCGGCGGCGCTCGTCGTGTGACCGATGCTGAGGCCAGAGAAGTCCGCGGTCATCGGGTTGGTGATGTCGACGACGATCTTGCCTGCGAAGCTGCCGGCCGCATCGATGATGTCGCCCGCGGCGTCAAAGGGCACCGCCAGGACAACGATGTCTGCCGATTGTGCAGCCGACGCGATGGGTGCGGACGACACGCCGTTGCCCACTTCCCGAGCGGCAGCTTCAGCTTTTGCCTCGTCGCGGTTGGCGAGAGTGACGGGATGGCCGGCGTTTGCGAATCGGGCCGCGAGACCCTTCGCCATGTTGCCGGCGCCAATGATCGAGATGTTCATGTTCGTTCTCCTTCTGACATCCGACGTTCGTGTGAGCGTCAGTTCGTTCGTCATGCGGAGAACTTAGACTCTGGCCTGGGAGACGATAATCCGGCCGTCGGGAAGAAGATTGCTTCCCCATGGGGTGTAATGACCTACCAGCCTTGCTCCCAGTGCGGAGTCTGCCTGTACCGCCCTGAGAGAAAGTCGACGAGCAGGCGCACTTTGGCGGCGAGATGACGGCTGTGCGGATAGAGGACGTGCACGTCGTAGGGGTCGGTTTCGTACGACGGCAACAGTCTGATCAGCTTGCCCGAGCGCAATGCGTCCCCCGCCACAAAGGCCGGGACGCAAGCGAGCCCGAGTCCCAGTTCCGCGGCTTGGACGCACGCTTCGGCGTTCGAATAGCGGATGCGGCCGTCGACGCTCGCCATCTCGACCTCGCCGTTCTCGCCCTTGAACGGCCACCGGTTCGGCTCGCGGAAGTTGGTGTCGATGATGCAGGCGTGCTGCGCAAGGTCCGAAGGCGACGCCGGCGCATCGTATTTCTCGAGATAGGACGGTGCGCCGACCACGACGATGCGGACTGCGCAGAGCCTGCGGATGATCAGGCTGGAATCGCCGGGTCGCCCGACACGAACGGCGAGGTCGAAACCCTCATCGACGACGTTGACGACCCGGTCGGAGAAGGTGACGTCGAGTTCGATGTCCGGATAGAGCCCGGCGAACTCATTAAGGCCGGGAGCTAATTCGAGCGTTCCGAATGTCAGGGGCGCCGTCAGCCGCAACCGCCCGCGCGGGGATTGCGAGATGTTTCGGATGTCAAGGTCGAGGGTGTCGAACTCATCGATAAGCGGCTTTAGTCGATCGTAATATGCACGGCCAGCCTCGGTTGGCGCGACAGATCGCGTCGTCCGGTTGAGCAACCGCACACCTAGCTCGGTTTCAAGGCGCGAGATCATCTTGGATGCCTGTCCGGACCCTGTGCCCAGCTTTTCTGCGGCCCCCGTAAAGCTGCCTGTCGCGATCACCGCGAGAAACATCCGGTCGCAGTCGAGACGATCCATTTCTTCCTCATGGAGAGCAATGAGCGATGAATATCAATCATTGTAGCCAAGCCGAGAATCAAAGGCCACCGACTGGCGGGCGGACGATCACCGCCCCCGGCACCCGCGCGCCTGATCCCGGATGATGCTGTTGTCATGGTCACTTTATTCGTCGGACGCCACCGTGCTGATCGCGTAATTTGGCAATTGGTGACGTTATTCGTGAGATATCCACAGACTGCCGTCGGACGGTTTGATGGATGCTTTCTGCGCGCCTGAGCAGTTCAGTGCGGTCCGCGGTTTCACCGAGCTGATTGATTGCTTGCCTCTCCGCCGCGAGATACTCCGGCTGAGGTGTATCCGTGGCGCGGGTGTGCTGCCTCTGCGCCCGGTTTGATTGCTTTTTCTCCGTTCGCTTTTCCGAGAGATGGCAGATCGCCAGCAAGGCTGGCCAGCCGATCCAGGATTGTCCATCGTCGAGGGAACACCATGCGAAGCCTGGCTTCTGCGGCGGAATCATTGCGCAACGCAACTGCCACAGCGAGCAAAGGCTGCGTTATACCAAGGTTCAAGGCCGCAAGCATGGAGTATCGGTCGTAGCGGTTTTGGGAAAAGATCGAGCCATGGCGAAGCCCATGCTCAACAACAACGACAAGCGGCGGATGAACTCACCCGGCTCGTGTGATCGCTGCGCCCTACACCATCGATGCGATCAAGGGAAATGTCGCAAAAGATGTGTGGTCCGCCCGCTGATGCAGGGATTGCGATTAGCCGTTTCGGCTTGCTTAAATGTATCCGCCCCTGATCGTTCAGCCGCTCTTGGCGACCAAGCCTTGATGTCGCCCTTGAGATCGCCGCAAAGGTCGACAACGGCGAGATGAAGCATATCCGACGGACCATGGGACCCGGCGTCTTGACGCCGTCCGGTCCCACTACATACGAAAGCCTAGTGCAGCAGAAGGCACACAATCAACGGCCCGAGGAGCGGGTTCGGCTGCCAGGCGAAGGCAAGCAGGCCGACCCTCTACGACATGGAGGCCCGGCTGCAGGCCCGGTTGGCAAAAGATCTCCGGCAAATCCGAGCTCGCCAAGGTGATCCGCCATGCGCTGTCGCGAATGAAGAAGCTACGCCCCTACCTGGATCACCGCGTCCTGGAGCAGCGGACCCGCCTTGAGCCAGACCTTCGCTCCGTCCTGTCCGACAGTTACATTCAGGCCAGCGCCGGCAGGCAGACGGAGCCAGGACTGCGCTTCGAACGTCTCCTGCCCGTCTGAGAATCCGCCGGCGAGAACGAGCAGCTCGAGCCCGTCCGGATTGTCCAGCCGAAGCCCGGCTTCCCGCTCCCATTGGACCTGCTCATGACCGTTGTCGAAGAGGACCGCCAAGGCGCGCTCTCCAGGGAGCGTGTCAGCCTGCTTGCCGTCGCCTGGTCGCCGAACAACGCGTTCCTGATCATCGTTTCGGAACTGCCACAGCTTCACGAAGATGGTGCAGCCGTCTCGAGCAGAATGGAGGAGACCCGCTCTATGACCGAACCGGCACATAGCGGCAGGCCGCTGCGGTACGGATTTCTCCTGATAGACGGCTATGCGCTGATGTCGACCGCCTCTGCGGTCGAGCCGCTGCGCGCAGCCAACCTCCTCAGCGAGAAGAAACCCTATGAGCTGAGCTTCATCTCGGCACAGGGTGGCTGGATGCGAAGTTCGGTCTCGGGCGCATTCGTGGTGGCTGGCGGCGACCCTCTGGCCTATCGGGACAGCCGCGTTCTGGGCTGGCTGCGGCGCCTTGCCCGCTCAGGCGTTCCGCTGGGCGGCATTTCGGGCGGAGCGGCCATCCTGGCCGCGGCCGAGGTCATGTCGGCCCGCCGCTTCACGATCCAATGGCAGCACATAGACGCCATGCGGGAGATGTACCCCGAGGCGCTGATCGAACATCGCCTCTTCGTCATCGACCGTGACCGTTGCACCTGCGCTGGCGGCATGGCTCCGCTCGACATGGCGCATGCATTGATCGCTTCGCAGCACGGCGCAGCACTGGCGCGGGCGGTGAGTGACTGGTTCATCCACACCGGAATCCGGCAAGCCGAGGCTCCGCAGCAACTGGACCCGGCGCGCAAGTACGACCTGCATCATCCCGCGCTGATCGCCATGGTCGAACTCATGACGAGCCATATCGCCGAACCGTTGAAACTCGACGATCTGGCGCAGCTCACCAGCCTCGGAGCGCGGCAGTTGGAGCGGTTGGCGAGGCTACACCTGGGCCAGAGCATCATGCAATTCTGTCGAATGCTCAGGCTGGAGAAGGCTGACGAGATTCTGCGGCAATCGAGCCTTCCGCTGGTCGAGGTGGCGCTGGCCACGGGCTTCTCGAACCGCAGCCATTGCTCACGCGTATTCCGGGCTCATTTCGGCATCGGCCCGGCTACCCGGCGCAACCAAGGCCGCACCGAACGAGGCCGCCGGCTATCAAAGGTGACTGGCACCCTTCGCCCCTCAGAGCGCCCCAATCTCCTCAAAATACCGCACTGCGCCCGGATGCATCGGAACCGTGTTCTGCCGGCTGCCAATCTCGACCGTCAGGCCCCTAAAGCTCGAATTGCTTTCCTTCAGCGCCTCAAGGTTCTCCCAAAACGCTTTGGTGAACTCATAGATCATCTCTTCGTCGGCATCCGCGTCGGTGAAGATGACTTGTGCCAGCCCGAAGGTCTGCACCGGCTCGGACTGGCCCTTGTAGGTCTCCGCCGGGATCTCGAAGGGCACCAACAGGCCATGATAGGCCTCGTTGAGCTTGTCGATAACTTTCTGATCAAAGCCCACGTAGCGCATAGGCACCGTGGCAGAGAGCTGCTGTGCGTTCGCAAGGCCCAATTGGAAAACGTGCAAGCCACCGTCAAATACGCCGTTCTGGATCTCATCGAAGACCTGCCCAGTTGAGACTGTTCCGGCTTTGAAATCGTCCGACGAAAGTCCAGCAGCTTTGAGCAATTCGAGATTGAGACCGTAGGTGAAGCTCGAGGGCGTGTTGATGTTGATCGCGTGGCCTTTGATGTCCTCGAGGGAATGGATGTCCGAGTCTGCGCGAACGAAAAAGTTCTCTGGCACGATTCCAAAAATGAAGAGCTGACGAAGATCCTTGAAAGCCTCGTTATTGGAGACCTCGGCAAAGTCCCCGCGCTTGTTGTAGGCGAACTCGAGATCGATCAGCGTGTTGAATGCAAAATCGACTTGGTCACTGAGAACGAGACCCAGATTGTCGCGATATCCGCCAGTGGTCTGGACCGAGAATTTGTAGCCGTCCTGCGCATTGTTGACCACTTCCGATATCGCGGCGCCGTTAATGTAGGGTCCGGAGCCGGAGCTGCTGGCGCCGATGGCGAACTGCTCTTGTGCCAGGACGGAGGAAGCCAGAAGAAGGCTTGTGGCTGTAGCGAAGGTCAGCCGTGCTGCATACGATGCATTCATAAGTTTCATGTCTTTCTCCCTTTGTTTCTCTCCAGAGGATATTCGGGTTCACGATCGTGTCTCTTGCCGCACAGGAGGCAGGGTGGAGACGAGGCGCGAGCGGAAAACGAAGACCGCTGCGACCAAGGCGATACCGATGATGTCGGTCAAAAGGCCCGTCCTGATGAGGGTGAAGGCACCAACGGTAAGAAGAGCGCGCTCGATCCAGCCGATGCGGCCTCCACACCAGCCTTGAACCGCGGCTGCCATGGCGTAGACGCCCACTGCCGCGGATACCGCCGAGATCACCACCGCATGCATCTCGCCTTGGAAAAGGAGTGCCGGTGAATACAAGAACATGAAGGCGACGATGAAGCCGGGCAGTGAATGGACAAATGCCGTTACTGCCGTGCGCCACCAGTTGGCGCGGGCAATGCCCGCCGCCACGACGGCCACCAGCGCGACCGGCGGGGTGGAGCCGGACTTGATGGCGAAATAGAACAGGAACAGATGCGCCCCGAGCTTGGGTGCACCGGCGGTCACGAGCGCGGGCGCCGCGAACATCGCCAGAAGCAGGTAGGCGATTGGTGTCGGCATGCCCATGCCGAGTACGGTGGCGGCCACGACTGCCAACAGTGCCGTCACGATCAGCGACCCATCACTGACGGCGAGGATGATGTCGGTGATGCGCGGACCGAGACCGGTCGTCACAATGGCAGCTTGCAGGAGGCCGATCGAAACGATCAGTGCCGTGATCGCCGCCGCTTGGCGTACACCGCTGTCGAACTGGTCGAGGATCTGCCGCAGGGGCAGGCGCGAGACGCCGCGTGCAAGGCCGAAGACCAAAGCGACGGCAATCGCGACCAAGCTCGCATAAGCCGGCGTGTAAGCCTCGACGATCAGGAGATAGAAAAGGACAGCGGGAGCAATCAGGAGATGCCAACCGTCTGCCAGGCTTTGGCGCAGGCTCGGGATGTCTTCTTCGGGCACACCAGCCAGGCCGAGCTTCAGCGCCTCCATGTGAATGACGCAGAAGAGCGAGAGGTAGTAGAGGGCCGCCGGCAGGATCGCAGCAATGGCAATCGTGGCGTAGGGAATGCCCGTGAGTTGCGCCATGATGAAGGCTGCTGCGCCCATGATGGGCGGTACAAGCTGTGCACCTTCGGAGGTGTTCGTCTCCACCGCCGCGGCGACGTGCGGCTTGAAGCCCGTACGGATCATCAGTGGAATGGTAAAGGTTCCGGTGGCAACGACGTTGCCGATCGAACTGCCGACCATCGTCCCGAGGCCTGCGCTCGCCATCATGGCGCTTTTTGCGGCGCCGCCCGTGCGGCGGCCCATCGTGGCATTTGCGACGTTCATGATGAAATCGCCAGTCTTTGTGGCCTGGAGAGCGGAGCCGAGCATCATGAACATGAAGAGATAGGAGGCCGCGACGCTCAATCCGACCCCGAAAAAACCCTCTGTGGTGTAGGAAACGAGGTAGGTGAAGCGCTGCAAATCCATGCCGGCGTGCTGCATGACGCCCGGAAAGCTCGATCCGTAGAGCATATAGATAACGCCGAATACACCGAGCAGAAAAACCGCGATCGAATGCCGACGCGCTGCTTCGAGCGAGACAGCCACGATAATGAGGCCGATGGTCACGTCCGTTGTCGTGAGAAATGAGGATCCCCAGAGATTGATGAGGCGCTCGAAGTCGACGACGATATAGCCCATGGTCCCCACCGCCGCGGCAGCGAAGGCTATGTCGAGACTCCACTGGACCATACGGGCCAATGGACGCTCCGAGCGGCGCCGGTCGAGGAACGAGATCCCCAGCATCGACGCCGCGAACAGACCCAGGTGGACGATCGTCGTCTTGTACGGACCGAAGAGGGTCGCGTAGGCCATGTAGGCGAAGGTTGAAAGTCCGAGGACCGTCAAGCTCCATTGGAGCGGCGAATGGGTGCGCTGCGATACCTGCATTTCAAGCGTGCTCCAGTTTCTCTTCGCCCTTTGTCGCCCCGCCCTGCCGCTCCAGGCGCGCCAGGACAGCATCGCGAGCGGCTTCCACGTGCGCCGCGGTCGCACGTTCGCCGGCTACTTCGTTTCGGGATGTCAGGGCGCCTGCGATGGCGCGCATTTCCTGCATGCTGGCGCGACGCCGGGCGGGGTCGCTCATGGACTGCGTGCGCAGATAGAAGATGCGGTCGAGCATGCCCTGCAGGGCGCGTCGAATCTCGCGATTGCCGGATCCGGCCAGGATGATGTCGTAGAACGCCGTGGTGGCCTGGCGGATTGCCGACATCTGTCCGTCCTCAAAGGCGGCCTCGAGATCGGCGGTCGCCCCCGAAATTTCCTTCAGATGTGTATCGCTTGCCCGCACGGTGAAAAGTCTTGCAGCAAGCACCTCGAGACTCGCCCGGACTTCATAGATTTCACGGATCTCCTCGGGCGTCATCGAGGCCACGGCGAAGCCCCGATAGGAATGGCGTTCGATCAGCCCCAAGGTCTCGAGGTGGACAAGTGCCTCGCGCAGGATGGACCGGCTGACTCCGGTGAGGTCGCAGAGCTCGCGCTCGACGAGCTTGTCGCCGGGGCCGAAAAACCCGTCAAGAATGGAGTTCCTCAGGGTCTCCTGTACCTTGGAACGCAGTGTCTGCTCGGTGCGGTGCACGCGCAGTGTCTGGATTCCAGATCGGCTTATGCTGCCGATGCCGGCTCTCTTCGTGACCATCACTGCCCCACCACGCCGGCGATCAAGGCGTACTTTTTCTCCAGGAACTCGTCGATTCCATGGTGTGAGCCTTCACGGGAGTTGCCGCTTTCCTTCACGCCACCGAAGGGTGCCAGTTCCGTCGAGATCAGCCCTGAATTGATGCCCACCATTCCGTATTCGAGCCGCTCGGTCACGCGGAAGACCCGGCCGACATCCTTCGTGAAAAAATAGGCGGCGAGGCCGAAGGCCGTGTCGTTGGCGCGCGCGATCACCTCGTCTTCCGTCTGAAAGCGGAAAACAGCCGCAACCGGCCCGAAAGTCTCCTCCTGCGCCAGTTCCATCGCGTCGCTTGCGTCGGCCAAGACCGTCGGCTCGAAGAAGGTTCGGCCGCGCGGATGCCGCTTGCCGCCGGTCACCAGCCGTCCGCCCTTCGACAGTGCATCCATGAGGTGGCGCTCGGCCTTTGCGACTGCCGCCGAATTGATGAGTGGCCCTTGTGCGACGCCCTCCTCCGTGCCAGGGCCGACCGTCAGCTCTCGAACGGCGGCAGCAAGCCTTTCAACGAAGACGTCGTAAACGTCCTCATGGACATAGAACCGGTTCGTGCAGACACAGGTCTGGCCCATGTTGCGGAATTTGGAGACCATCGCCCCTTCGATGGCCGCGTCCAGATCCGCATCGGGGAAAACAATGAAGGGCGCATTGCCACCCAGCTCCAAGGCGACCTTCTTCACGGTCCCAGCACATTGCTGCATGAGGAGCTTGCCGACTTCGGTGGAACCCGTGAAGCTGACAAGGCGCACTGCGCGATGGCCCGTCAGTTCCGATCCGATCGCTCTTGCATCGCCGGTGATGACGTTGAGGGTACCGGCAGGAAAGCCGGCGCGCTGCGCAAGCTCGGCCAGCGCCAGTGCCGTGAGCGGGGTTTCAGGGGCCGGTTTGACGACCACGGTGCAGCCGGCGGCAAGCGCCGGAGCGACCTTCCGGGTGATCATCGCGGCGGGAAAATTCCATGGCGTGATCGCAGCGACGACACCGACCGGTTGGCGCGCAACAAGGATCCGCGCATCACGCCGGTGGCTTGGCAGAATTTCACCTGCAATGCGCTTTGCTTCCTCGGCATAGAATTCGACATAGGACGCCGCATAGTCGATCTCGCCCAGCGCCTCGGCAAGCGGTTTGCCCTGCTCCGCAGTCAGTACACGCGCGAGGTCGTCGCGGTAAGCTCCAATCAGTTCGTACCACTGCCGCAGAACGGCGCTCCGCTCCTTGCAGGTGGATTCCGCCCATCCTGCGAAGGCCTTCCTGGCCGCGGAAATGGCACTCGCGGTCTCGCCAGAGCCGAAACGAGGCACCAAGGCGATCACCTCGCCCGTCGCGGGGTCTTCGACGGGATCGGCGGGATCGCCGACAAACACGCCATCGATCAGGCACTGGTTCCTCAACAGCGCCGGATCACTCAGCTTCAGTGAATTCATCGAAGAACTCGCCAAGGTCTATGCCGCGAACAGGAATGCGTCGGCGGGGCTGAAGAACACCCGTCGCTGCCCGCCATCGGCAGCTTTCGCCATTTCGAATGTAGGCCGGACGTCAAGCTCCTGCCCCGACGCCGTCCGCGCGATGATGCGCTGGCGATCTCCGTAGAATGCAGTGTCGATGATCTGAACGTTAAGGCCGGCCTGTTCTTCCGTGCCGGACATACGGAATGCTTCCGGTCTGACCATCAGTTGCGCCTTCTGTCCGCGCGCGAGGGCGCTGTCTACCTTGACACCGCTGATGACCGAGCCGTCCGACAGACGGATGGTGGCGGCACCATCGACGGTCTCCAGGTGCTCTGCCGAAAGGAAGTTCGAGTTGCCGATGAAACCCGCGACAAACGCGGTTGCCGGCCTCAGATAAAGATCCTCGCCCGTCCCGATTTGTTCGATGCACCCTTCCCGGAACAAGGCGATGCGGTCGGAGAGATGCAGAGCCTCTTCCTGATCATGTGTCACGTAAAGGATCGTGACGCCTGTTTCCCGGTGAATGCGACGTATCTCGGTCTGGATTTCCTCGCGCAACTTCTTGTCGAGGGCGGAGAGCGGCTCGTCCATCAGCAGAATGGGCGGGTCGTAGGCGAGTGCCCGGGCGAGTGCGACGCGCTGCTGCTGGCCGCCGGAAAGCGCCACCGGCAACCGCTCGGCGAAGCTCTCGAGCTTCGTCAGCGCAAGCATCTCCTCCGTCTTGCGCTGGATCTCGGCTTCCGGCCGCCTGCGGACCCGCAGCGGAAAGGCGATGTTCTCGGCGACTGTCAAGTGGGGAAAGAGCGTGTAGCGCTGGAAAACCATGCCGATATTGCGCTTGTGCGGCGGTATCGACAGGAGCGACTTCTTGTTGAGGAGGACATCGCCCGAGGTCGGGTTCTGGAAGCCGGCAATCGCATAGAGTGTGGTTGATTTTCCGCAACCGGACGGCCCCAGAAAGGTCAGAAACTCGCCTTTCGGGATGTCGATCGTGACGTCATGCACCGCGATGACGGCGCCGAATGTCTTGCGGATGTTACGGACGGCGAGGAAAGATCGGTTCATTTCGAGTACCTCCGGCGGAGCAGCGCCGTAACGACCATCAGAAGCAGGGTGAGAAGAACGAGCAGGCTCGACGCGGCGGCGATGACCGGGCTCAGGTCCTGGCGCAGGCTGCCCCAGATCTTCACGGGCAAAGTCTGAAGTGTCGGGCTCGCCATGAAGATCGCCGCGACCACTTCGTCCCACGATGCGAGAAAGGAGAAGATGGCCGCCGAAAAGATTGCCAGTTTGATCGAAGGAAGCGTGATCCGGAGCTTGGCTTCGAGCGGACTGGCCCCGCAGACGATCGCTGCATCCTCTATCGACTTGTCGAAGCCCTCGAGAGCAGTCGCGATCGGGATGATGGCAAAAGGCAAGGCGAGCACCGTGTGCGCGATCACGAAGCCCACTGTCGTGCCGCCGAGGCCGAGTTTCAGGAAAAACGCATAGATCGCTACTGCGAAGACGACGACCGGCAGAACCATGGGTGTCAAGAGCAGGCCCCGCAGCACTTCGCGCCCGCGGAACTCACCTCGCACCAGTGCGAAGGATGCCATAAGCGCGATGACCACGGAGAAGACCGCAACCATCGTGGCGATCCGCGCGCTGGTGAGCGCTGCCTGAAGCCAGGACGGGTCCGCGAAAAGCTCCCGGTACCATTGGAGCGTCCAATCGGGCGGTGGAAAGGCAAGCCACCGGGATGAACCGAAGGAGAGCAGAACGATGAAGATCACCGGCAGGAGCAGAAATCCGCAGACGAGCGTCACAAACCCGAGCAGTGCCGTCTTGAACCAGCCCAACCGGTCATAGTCGAGCAGCATGTCAGAGCCCTCCCGATACGCGCCTGGTCCCGACAAGGCGCAGTTGCAGGGCATAGAGAACCATCGTCACGACCAGGAGGACGAACGCCGCCGCACTGCCCAGCCCCCAATTGAGAAGCGACTGGATGAGCTGGGCGATCATCTCCGCCAGCATCATGTTGGACGTGCCGCCGAGAAGGGCGGGCGTAACGAAATAGCCGAGCGACATGACGAACACCATCAGGGCGCCGGCGGCGATCCCCGGCAGCGAAAGCGGCAGCAGAATGCGCCGGAATACCTGGAACGGGCTCGCGCCGCAAAGCGCGGCGGCGCGGAGTGTCATCGGATCGATCGATCGCATGGTCGCGACCAGGGGCAGGATCATGAACGGAAGCATGATGTAGACCATGCCGATGGTGACGCCGGTCAGGTTATTGATGAGCGGTAAGGGCTGATCGATGATCCCGAGGGTCATCAACGCCTTGTTGATCACGCCGGTGCGCTGCAGCAGCACCATCCAGGCATAGGTGCGCGCAAGCAGGTTGGTCCACATGGACAGGATGATGACCCCGAACACGATCGCGCCGAGCGCCGGCGGCGCGATCGCCAGGAGCCACGCGACGGGAAAGGCGATCAGCACCGTGACGGCCGTGACGACCGACGCGACGAGGAAGGTGTTGAAGAACACCGTTGCATAGGTGCCGTCCGCAAAAAGCTCGGCATAGTTCTGCAGCCCCGGCTCAGGCTCCATGACGCTGCGCAACAAGAGCGACAGCACCGGAACGACGAAGAAGAGCAAGACGAGAAGGAGGGCCGGCGTGATCCCGCCGATCCCGGCAGGCAGGCGTACCGTGCCACGAGTGCGATAGGAGATCTGATCGACGATGACTGACATTGGAAGCAATCCGGCTGGAGCGGGCGGCAGGACTTCTCCCCTACCCGCTCTTGTTTGTGGCCGTGTTGGCTATTGCGCCTGCCAGGCGTACCAGCGCTCCGCGATTTCGTCGCGATGCTCCGCCCAATAGGTCATGTCGAGGTCGATCTGACCCTCAACGTGGGCGTCCGGAAGATATTGCACGACATCCTCCGGCATCTCGGCCTTGGCGGCCGTGTTGATCGGGGCATAGCCGCTTTCCTCGGCAAACTTCGCCTGCGCCGTCGGACTTGTTGCGACCGCCAGGAATTTCATGCCCAGGTCCTTGTTCTTTGCACCCTTTGGGACAACCAGAACATCAGCCGCCGTCATGTTCTGGTTCCAGGACATACCGACATCCGCGCCTTCCTGCTGAAGGGCGAAGACACGACCGTTCCAGAGCTGCCCAAAGGCGGCTTCGCCCGACGCGATCAACTGCTGGGATTGTGCGCCACCGCTCCACCAGATGATCTCGGATTTGATCGTGTCGAGCTTCTTGAAAGCACGGTCGAGATCGAGCGGATAAAGCTCCTCGGGCGGCACACCGTCGGCAAGCAGGGCGATCTCGATCACGCCTGGAGCCGACCATTTGTAGAAGGTGCGCTTACCGGGGAACCTCTCCAGATCGAACATATCGGTCCAGCTTGACGGCTCCTGCGAAATGGCTCCGTTGTTCCAGGCCAGGACGAAGGAATAGTAGAAGCTGCCCACGGCGTGGTCCGTGGTGAATCGGGGATCGAGATCGTCCTTCGGCACCACGGAAAAATCGATCGGCTCCAGAAGGCCGTCCTTCGCCGCCTTGATGGCGAAATCCATTTCGACGTCGACCACATCCCACGTCACATTGCCGCTTTCGACCATGGCCTTCAGCTTGCCGTAGTCAGTCGGGCCGTCCATGAGGACCTTGGCGCCGGTCTCCTCCTCAAATCCTTGGGCCCAGGCGCGCTCCTGTGCCTCCTGTGTGGTGCCACCCCAACTCGTGAACACCATCTCCCCGGCAGCGGCGGTCCCTGCCAGCAGGGTTGCAGCCATCAGGCTGATCATCGCTCGTTTCATGTTCCTCTCTCCATTATTGTTTATTGTTCGACCAGCGCCCGATCCGTTCACCGCATGACGAACGGGTCGGGGATCGGGGCTTCCGATGTGTTGAGCCACACTGTCTTGAGCTGCGTGTATTCCAGCGCCGCTTCGATACCGCCTTCGCGTCCATGGCCTGAAAGGCCGAAGCCGCCGAAAGGCGCGATCGGCGAAACCGCGCGGTAGGTATTGACCCAGACAACCCCGGCTCGGATGCGCCGCATCATCCGGTGTGCGCGCGCCAGCTCACGGGTAAAGACACCGGCCGCAAGCCCATAGGGCGTGGCGTTTGCAAGGCGCACCGCTTCTTCCTCGCTGTCGAACGTCAGCACGGAAAGCACCGGGCCGAAGAGTTCGCGCTCGGCGGCAGAAGCGGTGACATCCGAACAGTCAAGGATCGTCGGCGGGTAGTAAAAGCCTTCCCCTTCGGGCCGTTTACCGCCGGTAATGAGCCGGGCGCCGGCCCCGATCGAGGCCGCCATGGTGCCTTCGATATGCGCGCGCTGCCGGGCGGTGCAAAGCGGCCCCATCTCGGTTGCCTGATCGAGCGGGGAGCCGATCTTGATTGCCTCGGCCTTTTCCTTCAGGCGTGCAATGAAGGCGTCCTTGATCTTCCGCTCGATGATCAGCCGCGATCCGGCAACGCAGCTTTGCCCGCTCGCCGCGAAAATACCGGCCACCTGCGCATTGACGGCACTTTCCAGATCGGCGTCGGCGAAGACGATGAAGGGGGATTTGCCTCCCAGTTCAAGCGAGACGGCGGCCAGGTTTTCGGCCGAGTTCCGCACCACATGACGGGCGGTTTCCGGACCTCCGGTGAAGGCGATGCGGGCGATCGCCGGATGCGCAGTCAGCCGCGCGCCGCAAGCGGGACCGAAGCCGGTGAGCACATTGACCACACCGGGAGGGAAACCGGCGCGGTCGATCAGCCGGGCAAGCTCCAAGAGCGGTCCGGGCCCTTCTTCGGAAGCCTTCAGCACGATCGTGCAGCCAGCGGCAAGCGCCGGCCCGAGCTTGACGGCGGAGAGGAAGAGCTGGCTGTTCCACGGCACGATGGCAGCGATCACGCCCGCCGGTTCCCGCCGCAGCCAGACTTCCATATCCGGCTTGTCGATGGGCAGATGCGCGCCCTCGATCTTGTCGGCAAGGCCGGCATAATAACGGTAATAGTCAGCAACATAGGTGATTTGTGCCGAGGTCTCGCGAATGACCTTGCCGGTGTCGCGGGTTTCGATCTCGGCGAGTTTCGGCGCGTGCTCCGCCACAAGATCCGCGAGACGCGCAAGCAGCCGACCGCGCTGCGTCGCCGTGAGGCCGGCCCAAGCCGGAGCGGTGAATGCACGTTCGGCGGCGGCAACGGCGCGGTCCACATCCGCTTCACGCGCTTCGGGCATCAGCGCCCATGCCCTTCCGGTGGCGGGATCGATGCTTTCGAAGGTGGCCATGCCATCTTCAAAACGCCCGTCGATATATTGCTGGAAACGCCGCATCACGCCGCCTCGCGCCGAAAAGCGGGCATCACAGTGCTGATGAAGCGCTCGAGCGAAGCGCGTTTGCGTTCGACGCTCATGCCGCTGTCGATCCAGAAGGCGTATTCGTCATAGCCCATGGCTTCATAACGCTTCAGGCGCTCGATCACCTCGCCGGGCTCGGCGATCACATTGTTCTCGCGCATGATCCTGGGCGCGAACATCTCGTTCGCGGCGATCTCCTCGGGCGTGAGTTTCTGGATAAGTCCCTGGTGGATGGGACGTTCGTTTTTGAACCATGCACCGAAATAATTGTAGTAGGTGCTGATCTCCCCGGCAGCCTGCTCCACATCGGCTTCGTTCGCGCCCACATAGGTGTGGCGCAGAAGCATGATCTTGGGTCGGGGCTTGTCCGCATGCTTGGCGCAGGCGGCCTCGAACCGATCCATCAGGCCGCGGACTTCGTCATCCCCCTGCCAAAGCGGCGTGCATTGCACATTGCAGCCCTGCGCAACCGCAAATTCGTGGCTATTGGGGTCGCGCGCCGCCACCCAGATCGGAGGGTGTGGCTCCTGCAGCGGTTGCGGGGCAGAGGTCGTGGCCGGGAACTGCCAGAACTCGCCCGCATGAGCATAATCCCCTTCCCAGAGCTGCCTGATCGCCGGGATGATCTCACGCATGCGCTGACCAGCACCCCAGGCATCAAGACCGGGGGACAGGCGCTCGTATTCGAAGGAATAAGCCCCGCGCGCGATCCCGAGCTCCAACCGTCCATCGGCGAGATGGTCGGTCATCGCCGCCTCACCGGCGAGCTTGATCGGATGCCAGAACGGAGCCACCACCGTGCCGGTGCCGAGCCGCACATTCCGGGTACGCCGCGCAAGGTCGACGAGGTTGAGGAACGGGTTCGGCGCGATGGTGAAATTCATGCCATGATGTTCGCCGGTCCAGATGGCGTGCATGCCGCCTTCGTCGGCGATCCGGCACAGCGTAAGAAACTCATTATAAAGTTCGCGCTGCGACTGGCGTGGCGAGATCCGCTCCATATGGACGAACAACGAAAACTTCATGCTCCTCACTCACCCTCGCTGGTCAAAGATTGGCGGCTGCGGTTCTTGCGATTTTTCGCACCTGACCCTCGACCTCACTGCCGACGTAGATCCCGAACGCGTCTTCCGTGCGTTCGCGGACGTAGCGGTCGAGCATCGAGCGGACGGCGGGACTCGCAATGTTCAGTGCGCGAATGTGGTCGATGTCGATAAATTGGGCGTGTTTCGCGCTGCCGCGTAGTGTTCGGACAGTGCCGCGGTAGTAGACATGGCTTCGCCCCGCCCCCTCGCCTTCGTCCCAGACCGCAAAGAGAAAACCGAGATCGGCATTGACACCGTTTGCGGCGAGGCGCCCCTTCAGGCTCGCGGTCTGGCTCGGCGAACCAAGTCCGCGGCCCACCGGCAGTTCGAGCACTCCCTCCGGTGTTTCGAAGAACAGGACGCGGCCCTGATCCTCCAAAATGGCACCAACGGTTATATCCGGCGCCACACTCGACAGCGCTTCCTGGCTCAAACCGAGCGTCACATAGGCACCTCGACAGAAGCCCAGCGGACGTGCCGCACTGTGCGAGAAATCGCGAACGCGACCGATCAGGATCGAATGATCGCCTGCATCGACGAATTGCTCCAGATCGCAATCGAAAGCCGCGACGGCGCCTTCAATGATCGGGCTCCCGGTGGTCGCCACGCTCCATGCGGCGGAGGCAAATTTGTCCGCCGATTTGGACGCGAAAATCGCGGACACTTCCTTCTGGGCCTCGGCAAGCACGTTGATTGCAAAGCTCTTCGTCGTGGAGAAAATCGGATAGCCGTGTGCCTTCTTCGCGATACAAACCAGCACCAGCGGCGGATCGAGCGAAACGGAGGTGAAGGAATTGGCCGTGAACCCGCGCGGCGTACCGCCCGGCTCCAGGGTCGTAACGACCGTCACGCCGGTGAGGAAGGAACCCAGCGCACGCCGAAGTTCACCGGTATCGAAGCTCCCGGACGGGGCCTGCGACCGGACGGGGTACTCCGGCCTTTCCTGGAGGAAGGTCACGATGCGCTTCGTTACGCGGTCCGGCGAAGCGAGCGGCATCATGTGCTTCTCCCCATCGAGGACAAGCGCCTTCCCCATCGGTGCCAGCTTCGCCATCGAGGCCGACATTGCCGGGGAAGAGTTTGCGTCCTCTGATCCCGTCATGAAGAGCGCCGGCACCTCCAATTCCTTCAGCCGGCGCTCATGCGCGGTGTCCGCGGCAGCGAAGAGACGGTAGCTGCGGACGTATCCTTCCATCTCGACGCCCGCAAGCGCCGCCCGTGCCTTCTGCGCCGCCTCGCCAAATTCCGCAGGCACCGGATCTCCGAACCACCGGGAAATCGTCGCCTCGAAAATTCCGGGATCGCCGTTTTCGGCCTTTGCGGCCCGTTGCCGGACCGCCTCCGTTAGCGCCGGCGGTCGGCAGAACACGGCGTTCAGCGATACCAGGCGCTCGACCCGATGCGGGACATCCAACGCCACCTCTTGTGCAACCAGCGCTCCCATCGAGTGCCCGACGAGCGAAACCTTCCCTAGATCGAGATGGTCGAGCAAGCCGATCACCTGCGAGGCGTAATCCGAAAGGGTTGCGTCCTCCGGCGGCAAGCTCGAAGCGCCATGGCCGAGCATGTCGATGGCGATGACGTCGAAATGCTCTGCCATCCGGGCGATCTGCGGCTCCCAAATCGCGGCATTCATGCCGACGCCGTGGATGAGCAGCACCGGGGATCCGCGGCCGGACCGGAGATAACCCGTCGTTCCCGGCCTGCCGCGAACAAGGCAGGGGACGGCCCGCCGCTCAGCCATGGAGGTCGCCAAGCTCCTTCAGATCCTGATAGCGATCGCCGATTCGATGATGAGGCCTGCCACCGACCGAGGCGCCGAGCGCGACAACGAGTTCGTCCGGCGCCGGCGCATCGGCGATCTGGAAATTCACCGTCAAATAATGAGACCGACGCCCCTCGTCGTTCTTGTCCATAAGCGGGATCATGACCGGCGTATTGGGACCCCCGCGAAGATTGGTGAAGGCCAGATAGGTCTTGGCGCCGACCGCACGGCGATAGTGGTTCCCGAAGTGCAGGGTGTGAATGAGTGCGGAGGCGTGCTCGATCTCGCCGGCCGTGCCGCAGATTGCCGCCTTCCCGTAGCCCTCGATGACGTCTCCCCCGCCTGCTATCTCCAGTATCTCGCGCGTGAGCAGTTCGCCCAGCACGGGTGCGACGGCACGGATTTCCGGTGAAAGGTCTTCCACGAATCCGCGACCGGCCCATGGATTGGTCAGAACTGCGGCCACGCCGATCAGCCGCAGCGGCGTCGGTGCCTCTTTTCCACCCTCGATGAACGTGTTTTCGACATAGGTGACCGTTTTGCGAATAGCTGGCCGCATTTCTGCCTCTTGAATTCCATATTATGGTATACCACCATATGGGCGGCCATTTTCCTTGTCAACAACCGCTCGAATCTGTTTTTCTACCGGTCAAAAGGAGATCTCGGTGAACGACGCACCTTTGCGGATCGAACGCTCCGCCAAAACATTGCGGGAGCTTGCTTTCGAGCGGATGCGGGACGCCATCATGAGCTTTCATTTCCAGCCGGGGGAACGGCTGGTCGAGCGCTCGCTCTGCGACCAGTTGGGCGTAAGCCGTTCGGTGGTGCGCGAAGTTCTGCGCCAATTGGAGGCCGAAGGACTCGTCGAGACCATTCCAGGACACGGCCCTGCGGTCGCCAAACCGGACCTCAAGCACGCGGAAGAAATCTACGAGTTGCGCGCGCTGCTGGAGGGGATTGCCGCCGGCATGGCAGCCGAAAATGCAACCCGAGAACAGATCGCGCAGCTCGAGGCGGCGCTTGGGAACATCCGACACGCCTGGGCAGAGGGTGGGCCGATTGAGATCATGCGGGCCACAACCGAATTCTATGCAGTTCTCTTCGAGGCGGCGGGCAAGGTGATCACTTGGGAGATCGTTCAGGGATTGAATGTCCGCATCAATCAACTACGCTCAATGACCATAACGTCGCCGGAACGGCGCAAGGCGGCGACCAGCGAAATGGAAAGCATCACGCGAGCCATCAAGAAGCGACAGCCCGAGGAGGCGACAACCGCAGCACGGCGTCATATCGAGTCGGCTTGGGCTATCGCTCGTGATGTTCTCAGCAAGGCCTAGTAGCATTTCACAGTGATTCTGACTCATTGGCTGTTTGAGGATAGGCGCGGCCCATTTTGGCCCGTGCCTTGTTGGTTGTGAACCTCCGGTTGATACGCGCGCCAGCGGCATTTCGCTTCTGCTCCCATGCGACGATCTCGCTGATGAGGCGCTCGGCGTTGTCAATACGTCGGTTCAGGCACTGGCTGCTGAGGACGCCGATCTCGATCTCGACCATGTTTAGCCAGCTGGCGTGCTTGGGCGTGTAATGGAATTCCAGGCGGCGCATGATGCGGCGGGCCTCGTTCGGCTGGAAGGCTTCGTAGAGGGCGCCGGCCGTGCGGGTCGACAAGTTGTCCTGGACGACGCGAATGCAGCTGGCCTCGGGATAGTGGACATCGACGAGGTCGCGCATGCAATGGGCATAGTCTCGTGCCGTGCGCTGTTTGGTGTTCAGCTATTGCGCGGAGTCGGCTGAGTTGGCATCTGATGCTCAGATATGAATCCCCAAGCGCTCGTTGATTGCGTGTTTCCCGTATGCTTTCGCAATTTCCCAAATAACTCCACGCTTGCCGTACCGATTTTCGACACACCGCCCTTTGTTTGACGCCAGATTTCCGGGTCCCGAATGGTGTCTAGAAATTCGTGGCCGCGCCAGGTGAGGCGGGTGAGCACATAATGAAATATGTCCGTCTCGTCAGGCACCTCGTACGCATCACTGAGTGCTGCTTCCTTTAAGAGCCTCAAATGACCATTGACGATCGCCGGTTCATAGCCTGGGGCATCGACCCCTATGTCATCGTCTTTCCCCTGGTCCTGCTCTTCGATCGAGAGCAGTAGGGTGGCGCGCACGCGGCTGTCCTAGAGTTTCCGTAGGAACACCTTGTAAGCGTCGAGATCAGGCAGATGCTTCGTCGCCCGCGCCACGATGAGCGCGCGCCGCGCCTTGTGGTGCGAGTCCTTCCCGATGCCGTCGTAGCCAATATCGCGGCGAGCGCCCTCCGCGAGCAGGCGACACCACTCCCTGATGTCTCGTTCATAGGCCAAAAAGATCATTGGTGCCGAGGTACTTGTCCGATAGCTGTCCATGGAAGAGCTTGTCCCGTACGGTCTTGGCGTCGAGAAGACGAGCCGCGAGCCGCTGGGATTCGCCCCCCACCATCGCCTGAATAGAGGTGTCGGACAGACTCCTGATCCCCTTATCGAAATTCTTGAAGGCGAGGCGCTTGGCGTCGTGCAGGGTCTGACGCAGTAGCTTCCCATCGCCCGGTCCGAAGGCGTTGGATTGATAGACAAGGTGGGTGAATATCTTCCGCACCTGTCGCTCGGCGCGCAGATAGGTGAGCGTGAAAGCGTCCAGCCCTCGCGTCGGGTGTTCCGATCCGATGATAACGTCGACTGGCTGATATTCGTGGCCGAAGTCGTGTCGCCGCATGATTGCCTACCCACTCTGCAGGCTCTTACCATGGATTGGCGATTGAGCAGAGCACCTTATCGACAAGCTCACCCGCCGGGTCGGACGCTCATCAAGCATAGCAGATCTCCGACTGATCAATTTCCGAGCTTGCTCCAATCTTGGAGGAAGAGCTGGTAGTTGATGAACAGGATCAGGACGAAGGTCGCGGTTGCGGCACCGTAGTAGGTCGCGAAGACCTTGTGGACCTTGTTCGCAGCCTCTCGCCATTCGCTCGCCGCTTCGATGCGCTTTCTTATGGCGATCTTCCCGGTCCTGTTTAGGCGCGAGACCTCAGTCCCTTCCGTGCCTTCTTTCAGCTCCTCTTCCGCCATCCGCCTCTCACGTCCAGTGCGCTTGTCGGTCCAATGTTTGAGATACAGGGGCAGGAATGGCCCGAGAGTGAAGGCGAGTGGATAGAAGTACCAGGAGTGCCGCTGATACCCGAATATGACACTGTGCTGCTTCTCGAAGCTGACGAAAAGGCGGAAAACCGCAAAGCAGGCGGTCCAAATGATAAGGATGTCGATGACGAAGACGGGCAACGGAATGATGTCGGGTAGCACCCAATCGATGACCCGGGCCACCGGATCGCGAACTTTATCCTGATAGATGTCAAGGATGCGCCTAAAGAAGCCGATCCACGTGACAAAGCCATCCACGATGCTGGAAAGGCCCAAAATCGAGAAGAAAGCGCTAATGACCACGAAAATTCTGTTTAATGCAGCCGGGAGTTTCATTTCTCGCCAATACAAAAAAGAACTCGCTCTTGCGAGCGTATAGTTGCGGTCAGGCAGAAGGCGCGCGTACCGCAGGTTGATCTCTCAGTTTTGATCCTGCTCTCGGTAACCAGAAGATCATCGCTTACCTACTGCCGTTCTAGTTTATGCTGGACAACCTAACCGCGGCAGAAATTGCGGTCGCGTATCGGTGAAGTGATTCAGCAGGAACCGGGCTAGGCGAAGAATTTGAGACGAGCTCACCTGCTGAATGCATGACCGCTATCAGACGGCGACGCCCGGCGTCCGAACTTCCGCAAAGAGGTCGGCTACTGAATGGCAGGGATCGCTTCTCCGCCTTGCCAAACCGGATTGGCAGCTGACGGCTCCCGAATACGTCATTCGGTGATTGTCGTGGCGATGACCGCTCAGTCCGCAACCGCGACGTACATTTGCTTGCCCGCGATGTCCGGTTCCGGGTGGAGGCAAAGTTTGCCTCGACGGCGAACATGGCAAGAGGGCGCAGAGCGGTCGTTCCGAAGCGAGGCGTGAATAACCCGCGCACATTGTTGACGAGCACCGCGCCGGTGCAACTGAGATAACGGCCGATCCTGGTCGTTGTTGCCTTGCCTAAGCCTCATCCGGCACCGTCGCCACCGGTCTGCCCCGGAGCCCGTCACTGACAAGACCTCCCACGAAGCTTGCGAACGGGGAGATGTTCTGGTGAACGCTCGCCTGCTCGAGGGCAGCCATATAGTCGTTGCGGCGCTCGACCGGGATCACGGTCCAGGGATAGCCGCCGGATGCCAGCATGACATTCATCAGAAAGCGGCCCATGCGGCCGTTGCCGTCCATGTAAGGGTGAATGTAGACGAAGATGAAATGCCCGAGCACGACCCTCACGGCCGGATCCTCTTCGGTAGCAAGCAGCTCAAAGAAGACCGGCATCGCGTCGCGCACCGCGTGTGGGGGCAGCGGCACATGCATTGAATTGCGGATGAATACGCGGTCGCTGCGATAGCCGGCAAGGTCAGCCGGTCTGGCAAGGCCCGCGGTCACGCTCGGGGCGAACAACTCACGATACCAATTACCGTGATCGCGATCGGCGACTGTGCCGGGATTTTCATTGCCGAGGACGGCGCGCACGCTTGTCTTCACGGCCTGAAAAGCAAGGTGGTAGCCGCGCGCGGCCAGCGCGTCGCGATGCTCGCGGTCCTGCTCGTCCTGGTCCGGGTTCCAGTTGCCGGAACGCACGCGCTCGATCAGTGCCGGGCTGACGCGGTAGCCCTCGATCGAGAGCGAGTGATAGGCATCGGTCACGTAGATGTCTTCGACGCGTTTCAGATAGGCTTCGATATCGTTGGGACGGCCGGGCGCGGGCGGGAAGTTATTCGCGATATGTGCGCGCATCGCCTGCCACATCAGGCGGATGCGTCCGGCATAAGCGGAGCGCTCGCGGGCGGGCAGGTCAAATTGCAGCCGGCCTTCGAACGGGTCGGTTTCGCGAACGGTGTAGCCCGCAGCCTCCATGTTCTTGATGATGTCATCAGCGATGCGTTCGCGGCCGATATTGCGAAACGCTCCTGCCAGCCGTCCGGCGACGACGCTGTGCCCGCCTTCGAGCAAGTGGGCAAGGATCTCCGATGCGTCGGCAAAAAGCGCGAGCGCCGTGCGGGCGTCGGTCGGGCTTTGCGCGAAGAAGCCGGCCGAGGCCTCCACCAGCGCGGCGGCGGGCTTGTAAAGGCGCAGGTTGTTTTCTTCGACGATGTCTTTTGCTGGCGGAAGCGCGGCTCTGACATCGAAAATCGAGGTGCCGTGCAACAGCCTGGTCGGCTTGTTGCCGCCCTTTTCGGCACGGACCAACAGCTGCGCGGGCACGGTGCGGTTGCCGGCATGCAGCTTGAGGGACTGTTCCGGGGCGATGCACCAGGTCGTACCGAAACGCTCCCTCAGATACGCGGCGCAGAAGTCCCAGAAGGACGCATACCAGGGCGTCGTATCGCCGTCCCGATCGTTCGGGCTTGACGGGATGTACCAGCCCTTCATCACCTCCTGCAGAAATCCGTTTTTGAGCAGCCGTTCGCGGTGGGTGCGCGTCAGACTGTCCGAGCGGATCGCAACTGCGCCGTCATCCTGCAGCGCTTTGAGCGCCTCCAGTGATTCAGCCAGTTTCTCGGAGGGAGTCGCCATCAGACCCGTGCCGCCGTTCGGTTATCGCGTCGCGCGGCTCGTAGGTTTTGGTGCCGGACGACTCTTAGGTTATCCGGGTGTACCACTATTAGGTTTTTGTGTCGATCTAGTATCAGGGTATTTTGCAGAAGTCTGGGGTTGGCATCTGCCCCGGCAAACCTACAGTTCCCGATCGATGCGCGTCCCTCGTTGGCGATCTTCTCCTATCACCATCCGGACGGCGCAGAACTGGTTCAGAGGTCCGCGAAAAGCAACGAACATGACCGCCCCACCGACGAATCAGTTGCGAGGTGATTTAAACCTGCAACCTAAGTCATTGATTCTTGGTAGCGCGATCGATGAACGAAATTAGCTTACCTTGGCTAACTGCTTGCCCAAATTGGATTATCTTGGCTGGAACTGGTTGCGGGGGCAGGATTTGAACCTGCAAATGACAATTATCCCGAAGTACCCACCTCTGTTGCGGCCTAGCACCGGTTCATGCGTCTCTAGGCACAATCATGCTATCCGTTGCTTATGCGAAAAACCCGCACCAAACGGCTAGCAGATGGATATGCCCTTACGTTCACTTGGTCATTGGTGAATCTAGCGCAGGCACAGGCCAAACACCGCCAATTTTAGCGAATTGACCGAGCCTGATGTTGGCCCAAATTGGCTGACAAGCCCTACCGAACTCGCCAGCTATGCTGCTCATTTATGTTCATGGCTCGCGCATCCTCGGACAGCTCAATTGGAAGCTCGTCGGCTGAGAAAGCTGGACCGACGCCTCACGCACAGAAGGCCTTGGATTCTGATGGTGCAATCCTCAGGCTTGCG
The DNA here is from genome assembly GCF_042660605.1 of Nitratireductor sp. GCM10026969. Classification (NCBI taxonomy): domain Bacteria; kingdom Pseudomonadati; phylum Pseudomonadota; class Alphaproteobacteria; order Hyphomicrobiales; family Phyllobacteriaceae; genus Nitratireductor; species Nitratireductor sp. GCM10026969. The sequence goes on along the minus strand of NZ_JBHSUM010000001.1, from coordinate 1,953 downwards.
CGGGTACTTGCGCGTCTGGCCGCACGAGAAGATCATGCGCTGGATCTGACAAGGAGCGCATGCGATAAAAAGCGAGCGGCAATCTACGCCAGATTTTCGACCGACCTTCAAAATGAGCGCTCCATCGATGATCAGGTAGCGCTCTGTCAGAAGCATGCCGAGCAACACGATCTCTTCGTTGTGGGCACTTTTGAAGACCGCGCAAGATCGGGCGCCTCGGTCTTCGGACGAGAAGGTCTCGTTCAACTCATGGATGCCGCCCGCGATGGGGCATTCGAAGTCGTGGTCATCGAGGCTCTCGACAGGCTCTCGCGCGACATGGAGGACCTGGCGGGTATCCATAACGCCTTTCGTTTCTCAACATCGAAATCCGCGCTGTGCACGATGGCGTCGCCAACACGGTTCTCGTCGGTCTCCGGGGACTGGTCGGGCAACTCTATCGTGAAGACAACGCCCACAAGATTCGTCGGGGCAAAGCCGGACGTGTCGGTCAGGGCCTCAACGCCGGCGGCCTGACCTACGGCTACACCCCGGTTCCAGGCGAGCCGGGAAAGAGACAGATCGTCGGAGAAGAGGCAGAAATCATCTGCCGCATCTTCGACGAATATGTTGCAGGGCGTACGCCGCGTGACATAGCGCGCGACCTCAACCACGACAACGTTCCGCCTCCGCGGGGAACGAAATGGAATGCTTCGACGATCAACGGCAACGTGCAACGCGGCACCGGCATCCTACAGAACGAACTCTATGGTGGTCGGTTGGTCTGGAACAAGGTGCGCATGGTGAAGGACCCTGATACGGGCCGCCGTGTCTCGCGCCCCAATCCGAAGGATGAGTGGCAGTCGGTCGAAGTACCCGAGCTTGCGATTGTCGATCGCGAACTGTTCGAGCAGGCACAGGCGCGCAAACGTGAACGCAGTCTTGATCACCCACACCACCATCGTCGGCCGCGCCACATGCTTTCGGGGCTGCTTCGGTGCGGTGCATGCGGATCGGGCATGTCGACAAACGGCAAGGACAAGTCGGGGCGTATCCGGATCAGGTGCTCGGCGGCAACGGAAAGCGGGTCGTGTCCCGACCCAAAGACCTTCTATTTGGAGACTGTGGAGGCAGCCGTTCTGGCTGGCATGCGAGCTGAGATGAAAAGCCCGAGGTGCTCGCCGAATACGTGAAAACCTATCACGAGGAGCGCAAGCGACTATTAGCGGAGGCCGATACCAATCGAACTCGGCTTGAGCGCCGTGCCGATAAGCTCAAGCGCGAGATCGACCGGCTGGTCGATCATCTCGCCAAGGGCATCGGCGATCCATATGTGATCGGTCCCCGTTCGACGGAACTCTACCATGAGCGCGAGGCGGTTCTTGCAGAACTGGCAAAAGCCCCACCCACCTTCAACGTCGTTTCGCTGCACCCCGCCATCCTGAAGCGCTACGAAGAGCAACTCGAAAATCTGCAACACGCGCTGGCGGAGGGCTTCCGGTCAGGTGATCAGGAATGCGCGGAAGCCATAAAGGAACTCGTCGAGATGGTTACCGTCTACCGCGATCCCTCCGAACCCGGTGCAGTCGAGATCGAGATTGCAGGACGTCTCAACGCGATCCTTGGCGAGCGCGCTTACCCCAATGGCGTCAAACGGGTGTGGGGATTGGTGGTAGCGGAGGAGGGACTTGAACCCCCGACACAAGGATTATGATTCCTCTGCTCTAACCAACTGAGCTACTCCGCCACATCGGATGCCGATGAGGCCGGCGCCCGAGAGGACGGGCGGATATAAGGTTCTGTTCTGGACTGTGTCAAGCTGTACGCCGGCTCGTTCAGCCATTTTTGCGGGGTGACGCTCACGGCCGGTGGCGATGCGCGCAGACCACCTCGGGCGAACGCTTTACGGCTCGAAGGCAGCGCCCTCGCCTGCCGCCTTCCAGTGGCCGCGAGCGGGGCGGCCGTGCGGATCGC